>CBRAFF010000264.1:0-2895 GCA_967755155.1 uncultured bacterium | reverse complement strand
ACGATCGGGCACATCGATCACGGCAAGACCACGTTGACGGCGGCCATCACCAAGGTGCTGCAGAAGCACAACCCGAAGATCGTGTTCCGCTCGTTCGATTCCATCGACAACGCGCCCGAGGAGCGGGAGCGGGGCATCACCATCGCCACGGCGCACGTGGAGTACGAGACGGCCAACCGGCACTACGCGCACGTGGACTGCCCCGGGCACGCCGACTACATCAAGAACATGATCACCGGAGCCGCCCAGATGGATGGCGCCATCCTGGTGGTTGCGGCGACCGACGGTCCCATGCCGCAGACGCGGGAGCACGTGCTGCTGGCGCGCCAGGTGGGCGTGCCCTTCATCGTGGTCTTCCTGAACAAGTGCGACGCGGTGGAGGACAAGGAACTGCTGGACCTGGTGGAGCTGGAAGTCCGGGACCTGCTGAAGTCGTACAAGTTCCCGGGAGACGACATCCCGGTGATCCGCGGCTCGGCTTTGGGCGCGCTGAACGGGGAAGAGAAGTGGGAGAAGTCGGTGGACGAGCTGATGGAGGCGGTGGACAAGTACGTGCCGGTGCCGGCGCGCGACGTGGACAAGCCGCTGTTGATGCCCATCGAGGACATCTTCAGCATCTCGGGGCGGGGCACGGTGGTCACGGGTCGCATCGAGCGCGGCAAGGTGAAGGTGGGCGAGGACGTGGAGATCGTGGGCTTCCGGGAGACGCAGAAGACGGTGGTCACCGGAGTCGAGATGTTCAAGAAGCAGCTGGACGAGGGCCTGGCAGGCGATAACGCCGGGCTGCTCTTGCGGGGCACCAGCAAGGAAGATGTGGAGCGCGGCATGGTGATCGCCAAGCCGGGCTCGATCACGCCCCACACCAAGTTCAAGGCCGAGGTGTACGTGCTGACGAAAGAGGAGGGCGGCAGACATACGCCGTTCTTCAAGGGCTACCGGCCGCAGTTCTACTTCCGCACGACGGACGTGACGGGGGTGGCGGAGCTGCCGGAGGGGACGGAGATGGTGATGCCGGGGGACAACGTGCCGCTGGTGGTGGAGCTGATCACGCCGGTGGCCATGGAGAAGGGCTTGCGCTTTGCCATCCGCGAGGGCGGGCACACGGTGGGCGCCGGCACCATCTCGGAAGTGCTGGACGTAAAGAAATAGGGAACGAGGGAACGGACGGGTATGCGCGAGATCGTCACATTGCAATGCACCGAGTGCAAGGACCGGAACTATTCGACCACCAAGAACAAGAAGACGACACCGGACCGCCTCGAGTTCTCCAAGTTTTGCCGCAAGTGCCGCAAGCACACGGCGCACAAGGAAGTGAAATGAAGGGATTGAGTCATTGAGTCATCGGGCCATTGAGTCATTGCAAGGCGCAGGAGTGAGGGCGATTTTCAATGACTCACTGACTCAATGACGCAATGGCCCGATGGAAACAGGGGCGTAAGCTCAACGGTTAAACTGCCGGTCTCCAAAACCGGACTTGGGGGTTCGAATCCCTCCGCCCCTGCCAGTTTCGAGGAGCGCGGGCCGCGGGCGAAAGCCGGCGGCAGCCCGAAGGAGAAGGCGGAATGGCGAAGTCGGCGGTCGCGGAGTTCATGGAACAGGACAGCCTAGGCGGAAAGATCAAATCGTGGCCGGAGCGCGTGCGCGGCTTCGGCACCGACGTGTACGCCGAGATGAAGAAGGTGACCTCGCCCTCCTGGAAAGAGGTGCGGGCCAGCACCGCGGTGGTCTTGATCACCGTGCTCCTGTTCGGGATATTTTTCTTCGTGGTGGACGGAGTGGTGGGCACGGCCATGGAGCGCTTCTTGAAGTACTTCGGCCACTGAGGGACCGGAAAAAGTGACGGGAATGAGCGACGAGACCGACAACCAGACAGCGCCGGAGACTACGCCGGTGGAACAGCCGCCGGCGGAGGCGCAGGCGGGGGAAGCCGCGGGCGAAGCGCCCGAGGCGGCGCCCGAGCGCCCCAAGAACCCGAATATGCGGTGGTACATCGTCCACACCTATTCCGGGTTCGAAAAGAAAGTTCGCGAGTCGCTGCAGTCGCGCATCCAGGCCTTCGGCCTGGAGCAGAAGATCGGCGGTGTGCTCATCCCCACCGAGCCGGTCACGGAAGTGCGCGGCGGCAAGAAGTACACCATCGAGCGCATGTTTTATCCCGGCTACGTGCTGGTGGAGATGGACCTGACCGGTTTCCGCTCGGGCGGCGAAGGCGACCACGTGTGGCACGTGGTGAAGTCCACGCCGCGGGTCACCGGATTTGTGGGCACGGCCAACGATCCCACGCCGCTCTCCGAGGAAGAGGTCAACCAGATCGTCTATCGGGTGGCGGTGGGCAAGGACAAGCCGCGCCTCAAGGTGAAGTTCGAGAAGAACGAGGCGGTCAAGATCACCGAAGGCCCCTTCGCCAGCTTCACCGGCGTGGTGGACGAGGTCAACGAGGACCGCGAGACGTTGAAAGTGATGGTCACGATTTTCGGCCGCTCCACTCCGGTGGAACTGGAGTTCGGCCAGGTGGAAAAGACGGCGTAGGGAAGGGACCATGGCAGTCAAAAAGGTCACAGGATCGGTAAAGTTGCAGATCGCGGCGGGCAAGGCGACGCCGGCGCCCCCGGTGGGGCCCGCGCTGGGCCAGGCGCAGGTCAACATCATGGAGTTCTGCAAGCAGTTCAACGCCAAGACCAGCGCCAAGGAACTCGACGGGCTCATCATCCCGGTGGTCATCACCGTCTACCACGACCGCACCTTCACCTTCATCACCAAGACGCCGCCCGCCGCCATCCTGTTGAAGCGCGCCGCCGGCATCGCCAAGGGTTCCGGGACGCCCAACAAGGAGAAAGTGGGCAAGGTCACGGAGAAGCAGGTGACGGAGATCGCCAAGCAGAAGATGCCGGACCT
>CBRAFF010000263.1:0-2900 GCA_967755155.1 uncultured bacterium | reverse complement strand
GAACTCCTGCACGAAATGCCCATCAGTTTCCACCCACAGAACGGAGTCCCGGTCGTCGGCGACTGAGGCCGGCCACACCCCAGCGGTGCGGTACTGCGAAGGGAGGGATGGGTTTCTCTACGGCGCTGCCGCCCGGCTCAAAGGGCGGAGGAGATGTGTCCGGCGTACTCCGGACGTTGTAACCGGCTGAGGCGCGCCACCCGGTCCCGCACGCCCTGGTAGTCCGCCACCAGGCGCACCGGCGACCAGCGCGCATCCGGAAACAGGGTGCGGGCGCGCAACAACCCCATCGCCAGCAGGGCGTGCATCCGCAGGTTCAGGGCGTCCTCCACCAGCTCGTCGGCGGCGCGCGCCACCTCAGGGTCAGGGTTCCGGCGCGCCGCCTCCCCGACCCGCAGCAGGATGGAGGCGTTGTGGGCCACCCGTTGCACGTATCCCCGGGCCGCCCGGAAGCGTTCCCGCTGCAGGGACCGGAAATCCTCCGGCGCCAACCGCGCCCTCAGGTATGCCTCCTCCTCGGGGTCCGTGAGGTTGCGGAACGCCTCCAGGTCCACGGGCTGGGTGCGGCTGGCCAGCTCTTCCAGGCGGCTCACGGCCGCGCCGTGCCCGCGCACCACCCGCAGCAACACCCCCATCATGACCAACGCAAACAGCCCGAGAAGGAGGACCGTCATCATCGGAATAGAAGCTGGGCCAGCGCCTGGTTCCAGCTCTTCACCTCCGTGGCCGCCGGCATCGGCGTCACCGCCTCTTTCCTCTTCGGCAGCAGATACGCCGCCCACACCAGGACCGCGCAGTTGTAGGAGGCCATGTTGACCCAGATCCAGGTCGCGGAGTTAACCATTCCCGCATGAACCTGCACAGCGGTGGCCACCAATTGGACGCCAGCAAACAACCCGAATCCCAGCGCTACGCCCGCAGGGTGGCTCCGCCAAGTAAGCCCGGAAAAGTAGGAAAAGGCGAACAGGAAAATCAGCAGCCCGCACTGCACCAGGCGCACGCCTTGGGTCACCGCCAGCATACCGGCGGCCGCTCGCGTGACGTCGGGATCCAAGTTCAACGCGGCGGCCACCACTCCCAGCAGGATGAAGGCCGCCGCCGTCCAGCGGAAAAACATGTCCCCCAGCCGTCGCACTTTTTCCTGGCCCGGGAATAGATCTCGAAACGCCTCATAGATGGCGGCGAATCCCAGAACCGCGCTCCCTGCCTCTGCCACCCAGTACAGGTAGGAATACGCCAGCGGAAAGCGGTGATACATCAAGAACAACAGCGGCGTGCGCACCGTGGTAAAGATGGCGTAGGCGTAGAAAGCCGGCAGCTCGCGGTGCAGGCGCCTACGCCGCATGACGGCCGCCAACAGCGCCATCAGCAGCGCCGGCGCAATCCAGAGGGCGTAGAACGCAAACCAGGGAAACGACATGGGCTGCCGCCAGCCTAGCCGTTCCGGCGGCAGCCCACAAGCCTTTCATCTTTCTGTTCCGGATTTGGGAATTCAGCGTTGCGTTTCGGGAATCGGCGGCTTGCAGATCGTCCCCGGCAGGCAGGGCGGATCGCCGTCAGCGAACAAAGTTGTGGAACAGCTTCCCACCAGTAGTAAAGTAACGAACAGCAAACGAACGAGGCTTTTCACCTGAGCACTCCTTAGGGTGCAGTAGCACCGAGTGCCAGACTGCACTTCAGGGTCCTCAAGCGGGGGTTCCGGCGGATCCTGTTCCGATTCCCGGAATCAGAACAAGAATGACTTTTTTATCGGCTTCCGAGGATGTCCTGGCGACCACCCTGGCCGCGCTGCCCGGGGTGTGGGGAAAGCTGCAGTACGTCTCAGGACTGCGGAATGAAGAGGGGCGGTACCATCACTGGGGTCTCGAGCGCCTGCACGGCGAGGCAGCGGTGCAGCGCGCGCTCGGCGCCGCCCACCGCGATGTTTTCCTGGATATCCTGCGCACCCCGCTCGCGCCGCTGCTCGAAAAGGCGGCGCTTTCCGCCGCCGACCAGGAGCTGGATGCCGTCTCTTACCTTTCCCAACTCTCCGCCCGCCGGCAGGCGCTGCTTCCCCCGGACCTGGGCGGAGGCATGGAGGCGCACTTCAATTCAATCCTGACGGCGCTTTCGAAGCTCGCTCAAGCCCGTTCGCGCGCCACTCGCCGAGCCGCATAGCCACGCCCACCACCTGCCCGATGACCTCCGCGTCCTGGGGATGCAGCATCACCCGCACCCGCGCCGGAGAAAGCGGATGCGGTTGCAGCGTGATCTGGTCGCCTTCCAGCGCGCACCAGCAGCAGGTAAAGCCCTGGCGCGTCTCCACGAAGTAGATGGGGCGCTCGTATTCCGAGCGCCAGGCGCCCTCCACCACCTGGTTCCGCGATTCGTCCACCTGCAGGAACGCGCCCGGCAGCAGCAGCGGATACATGGTGAAGTCCTGGGTGCCCACGTAGGCGTAGGTGTAGTCGGTGTTGGCGAACTGGTTCAGATAGGCCAGCGGCACCACGCCCCACTTCTCCACCACCCGCCCCAGGTTCACGGTGCGGCGCGAATCGAAGGAGGGGTCGAGCCGCAGCGGCACCTTCACCGAGCTCACGCCCGCCAGGGTCTCCGTCCGGTGCGAGTTGGGAGGAGCGGAGAGCGCCATGTCCGCCGCCGATTCATTCACCTCGATCCCGTACCAGGCCAGGATCTCGCGCACGTCCCGCCGGTAGAGGACCGCCAGCGTGTGCACACGGTAGATGCTGGGCAGGCCTCCCTTGACCTCGATGTCGGAGAGGCGGCCGGGACTGATGGCGAAGTTGCGGTTGCGGTGGCGCGCGGCGATGCGGTCGCTGCCTATCTCCACGTCGCGCAGGGTCAAGCCCAGTTGCTCTCTCGCCTGGCGCAATTGTTGGCCGGGGGTGATCACAGGTACC
>CBRAFF010000262.1:0-2907 GCA_967755155.1 uncultured bacterium | reverse complement strand
GCCGCAGGAAGAAGTAGAGGATGAACCCGATGGCGTTCGGCACCATCACCACGATCACGGTCCACAGGACGCGGTTCATCCCTCGCCGCTTGGCGTCCACGTTCACGTAGCCCAACAGGAGGAAGTAGACGGCAATCAGGGCTCCGCTCAAAAGGCCCAGAAAGATACGCATCCCGAACGGGGGAGGGTTGTGCTCATGCTGCAGGATGAAAACGTGGAAGACCCACTGGAGGCAGAGAAACCCCGCCCCGGCCAGCATCCACGCCCACCAGGGGACGAGCTTCACCTCTTCATTCAGGTCGAGCTTTGTGCCGTTCATCGTTCACCCCTCCTGGGGCCCCCGTAGGGCGCCCAATGCATTGCTTGCCGGTTTCCGTTCGTCGCAGCCCGCGAGCGCATCCACAGCGCGACCGCGGCCAAGGACGTGGGCAGGAACCAGGCGGTGACGAAGCCCGCCTGCCAGGTCAAAGCCGGCAGGCTCCACTGCTCTCCCATCCAGGCGAATCCCTGCCACAGGTAGGTCAGGTTCACCAGGCCGAGTAGCGCCGCCAGGCCGCAGGAGACCGCCACCGGCAGCCAGCGTTCCTGGCGCTCAGCGAGTTCGAGCGCCCGCAGACGCACCCGCTGTTGCGTCAGCTCGACCAGCGTCCGGTCGGCGCTTACCGCCACGGAGCGCAGCGCCTCGATGGCGCGCCGGGCCCCGGCGGCGGATTGCGCGCACGCCGCGCAGGCGTTCAGATGATCGTCCAGCCAAGCCTGCTGGGTGAGAGACAGTCCCTCCACCAAGGCCGCGGCGATCAGGTCCTGAGCGCGCTGGTGAGCGTCCGAGTTCATGACTGGCTCCTTTCCATCTGCTGCCGCAGGGCGCTGAGCCCGCGGTAGAGCCGCGACTTCACGGTGGAGAGCGGGGCGCCGACCACGGCCGCGATCTCCTCCAGCGCCAAATCTTCCTGGAAGCGCAGCATCAGCACCTCGCGGTAGACGGCGGGCACGCCGGCGACGGCGGCCGTCACCTGAACTTCCTGTTCGTGCCCGGCGAGCAATTCGTATGCGGAGGGGTCCGCAGCCCGCGGCTCAAAATGCGCCGAGCCCTCCTCAGGGTCGAGCAGCGCGTCCAGGCTGGCGGGCGACTTGCGCCGCAGGGTGTCGATCAGCAGGTGGCGCGCGATGGCGAACAGCCAGGTCTCGAACGGGGATTTCCCGTCATACTGCCGCCCGCGCTCCAGCACCCGCAGCCAGGTCTCCTGGAAGAGGTCTTCGGCCAGCGCGCGGTTGCTGGCCAGGTACACCAGATAGCGGAGCAGCCGGTGCTGGTACTGCTCGATGAGCCGGTCCAGCACTGAAGGGTCGCGGCGGCGCAGCCCGCGAGCGATTTCCGCCCTCTCGTCCGTCATCCAGGTGGTGGCGCAATAGACTGCGAGGCTCATCCTAGCCTTGTATACGCAGGGAGGGGCGAAAAAGACGCATGGAGAGAGAGACGGCCGGGGCGCTGGCGAGGGGAGGGGCTTAGGGCGTCGATTCCAGCGCCAGAGCCATGCCCATTCCCCCGGAGACGCACAACGTGGCCACGCCGCGCTTGGATTTGCGCTTGAGCATCTCGTGGATGAGGGTCACAGTGATGCGGGCGCCGGTCGAGCCGATGGGGTGTCCCAGCGCGATGGCGCCGCCGTTGACGTTGAGGCGGTCGCGGTCCATGTGCAACTCGCGGTCGCAGGCCAGCACCTGCGCGGCAAAGGCCTCGTTCAGTTCGATGAGGTCGAAGTCCGCCAGCTTGAGGCCGTGCTTCTCTTCCATCTTGCGCAGCGCCGGAACGGGGCCGATGCCCATGGTGCGCGGGTCCACGCCCGCCGAGGTGACGGCGAGCACCCGCGCCAGCGGCTTCAGCTTGTTCTGCTTCACGAAGGCTTCGCCGGCCACCACCAGGGCGGCGGCGCCGTCGGTGATGCCGGAAGAGTTGCCGGCGGTGACGGTGCCGGTCTTCGAAAACACGGGCGAGAGCTTGGCCAGTTTTTCTATGGTCGCGCCCAGGAAGGGATGCTCGTCGCGGCTGAAGACGCTCGAACCCTTCTTGCCCTCGATGGTCACCGGCGCCGTCTCGGCATCGAAGCGGCCCGACTGGATGGCCGCTTCGGCGCGTTTCTGCGAGCAGAGCGCGAACTGGTCCTGCTCGTCGCGCGGGATCTTGTACTGCTCCGCCAGCACTTCGGCGGTCTCGCCCATCACCATCTGCGACATGGGGCAGAAGAAGCCGTCGCGGTACATGCCGTCCACCAGCTCCTGGTGGCCCAGGCGATAGCCCCAGCGCGCGCCGTCGAGGTAGTAGGGAAGCCGCGACATGGATTCCGCGCCGCCGGCGAGCACGCACTCCAGGTCGCCGTTGCGGATGGCTTCGAAGCCCAGCGCGATGGACTTCATCCCCGAGGCGCACGCCTGGTTGACGGTGTAGGCCGGGACTTCCTTGGGGACGCCCGAGCGGATGGAGACTTGCCGCGCGGGATTCGGCCCGCCGCCCGCCTGGCGCGCGTTGCCGAAGATGGTCTCTTCCACCTGCTCGGCGCGCACTCCGGCGCGGTCGAGCGCGGTCTTGGCAGCCACCACGCCCATGTCCACGGCAGAGAGCGAGGCCAGCGTGCAGCCGAACTTGCCGATGGGCGTGCGAACCGCGGAGAGGATGAAGACGTCTGTCACGGAAGCCTCCAAAGTCTTCCAGTCTACCCAATCGCGCGGTTTTGGTTCTTACATTTCGAGCGCGTAGCGCGAGAAAGCCCTACCTGACCACGGGGTCAGGTAGGGGTAGGGCTCCCTCGCTGCGCTCGGGATATAAGAGCAGATACACTAGTTTTCCCATGGCAGTCATCTACGGCATCCACGCGGTGGAGGAAGCGCTGAAGGCGCGCGGGCGGGCGT
>CBRAFF010000261.1:0-2910 GCA_967755155.1 uncultured bacterium | reverse complement strand
GGGACTCAAACTCCGCATGGTGCTGCTCGAAGGCGAGGAGGCGGGCCTGACCAGCTTCGACGCCATTCTTTCTGCCGGCCCCGGCGACTTCCGCCCGGCGGAAACCAAGCTGGAGGACCTGGCCGTCATCCTCTACACCTCGGGAACCACGGCAGAGCCGCAGGGCGTCATGCTCACCCAGGACAATCTGCTGGGGGAGATCGACTCGGTCTTCCGCTACCTCGACATCCGCCCCACGGACGTCATCCTGGGCGTGCTGCCGCTCTTCCACGCGCTGGCGCAGATGGCCAACCTCATGCTGCCGCTCTCCGGCGGCGCCCGCGTCGTCTATCTCGAGACCTTGAACACCGCGGAGCTGCTGCGCGCCCTGCGCGAACGCCAGGTGACCATCTTCGTCTGCGTCCCGCAGTTCTTCTACCTCATTCACGAGCGCGTGCTGAAGCAGGTGAAAGAGGGCGGCGCGGCCACCCAAGCCGCCTTCCGCTTCCTGATGGCGCTCTCGCGAGTGGGCCGGCGGCTGGGATGGAACCTGGGCAAGGTCTTCTTCCGCAAGGCGCACGAGGCCCTCGGGCCCAGCATGCGCTACCTGATCACCGGCGGCTCGCGCTTCGATTCCGCCATCGGCCGCGACCTGGACGCGCTGGGCTTCGACATCCTGCAGGCCTACGGGCTCACGGAAACCTCCGGCGGGGCCTTCGCCACGCCGCCTGCGCACAACGTCATCGGTTCCGTCGGCCCGCCGCTACCGGATGTGGAAGCCAAAATCGTGGACGCCGAGCGTCAGGATGACGACGACGAAGGCGGCCCCGCTCAGGGCGAGGTCGCCATCCGCGGCCGCATCGTGATGCAGGGCTACTACGACCGCCCCGACCTCACCGCGCTGGCGCTGCGCGATGGGTGGCTGCACACCGGCGACCTCGGCTACTTCGATTCCGGCGGCAACCTGTTCATCACCGGACGCCGCAAGGAGGTCATCGTCCTCAGCTCGGGAAAGAACATTTCTCCCGAGGACGTGGAGCGGCACTACCTGAAGTGCCAGTGGGTGAAGGAGATGTGCGTGATGGGATTGCAGAGCCGTCCGGGCGAGCCTTTCTCCGAGCGGCTGCACGGCGTGGTGGTGCCCAACTTCGAACTGCTCAAGCAAAAGCACATCGTCAACACCCGCGAGGTCATCCGCTGGGAGTTCGAAGGACTCTCGCAGCAGTTGCCCTCCACCAAGCGCATCTTGAGCTTCGACCTGTGGCAGGAAGAGCTGCCGCGCACCACCACCCGCAAGCTCAAGCGCTTCGAGATCCAGAAGAAGGTGGAGGCCAAGCGGGCGGCGGCCGTCTTAAGCCCCGAGGCGGCGGGGACGGAAGCCGCGCGCTCCGTCTCCGCCGACGACCAGGCCTGGCTCGACCTTCCCGACGTGCAGCGCGCGCTGAAGGTGGTGCGCCGCGCGGTGAAGCCGCCGCCGGCGTCGCTCCATCCCTCCGACAACCTGGAACTCGACCTGGCGCTCGATTCCATGGAGCGCGTCGAACTCCTGGTGGCGCTGGAGCACGAGCTGGGCGCGGCAGTGGATGAGAGCGTGGTCTCCGGCGTCTATACCGTGCGCGAGATGGTGGACGCCGTGCGCGCCGGCGTGGACGCCGTGGGCTCGGGCGTGGGCGCCGCCGGCGCGCCCCGCGGCTTCGCCGGCTGGGAGGCCGTCTTCGCCACCGAGACCCCGGACCCTGAACTGCTGGCCCTCGACCAGCCCCACCCGCTGCGCACCCGCGCCTGGTTCCTCCTGGGAAAGATGGTGGACCTGTTCGCTCGCGACCGCTTCCAGTTCCACCTCACTGGACTGGAGAAGCTGCCGTCCCACGGGCCTTTCATCCTCTGCCCCAACCACCAGTCCTATCTCGATCCCATCCTGCTGGCCAGCGCGCTGCCCTACTCGCTCTTCCGCGACCACTTCTCGGTGGGGACCAGCGAGATCTTCGGCCAGGGCATCATGAACTCGATCGCGCGCTCGCTGAAGATCGTGGTGGTGGACCCGGACGCCAACCTGGTTCCCGCCATGCGCGCCGGCGCCTACGGACTGCGCCGCGGCAAGATGCTGCTGCTCTTCCCCGAGGGCGAGCGCTCCATCGAAGGCCCGCCCAAGGTCTTCAAGAAGGGCGCTGCCATCCTCGCCATCAATATGAAGGTGCCCATCTATCCCGTGGCGCTCGACGGCTTCTTCGACGCCTGGCCCCGCGGCCGGTCCTTCCAGGGATTCAAGCCGCTGCGCATGGCTATCGGCGACCCCATCCAGCCCCCGCCGCTCGGCCCAGATCCCGAAGCCACCTACGACGCCCTCACCCGCGAGCTCAAGGCGCGCTTGATGGAGATGTGGACCCCCATGCACGCCGAGCTGCACGGCGAGACGCTCGAGCCCGGACAGCTCGCGGCGGCGGCGGATTAGGGCGTGTCGCTCCTGCCCTTCCTGAATGTCATCCTGAGCGAAGCGAAGGAACTTCTCCGATAAGGATCGTGAGGAATCAGCCGCTCAGGTCCTCTTGAGCTTCGACGGAGTAGGTTCTTCGCCCGCTGAAGCGGGCTCAGAATGACATTCGTATGGTCGCCACTCACTTCGCCCGCGGGTGCGTCTGGTCGTACACCTGCATCACGTGCTTGATGGAGAGCTGGGTATAGCGCTGGGTGGTGGAGAGGCGCTCGTGGCCGAGCATCTCCTGGATGGCGCGCAGGTCGGCGCCCTCCTCCAGCATGTGGGTGCCGAAGGCGTGGCGCAGGGTGTGAGGGTGGACGTCGGAGGGCAGGCCGCAGGCCACGGCGATCTGCTTGACGATGCGTCCCACGCTGCGCGTGGTCAGCGACCCGCCGCGCCGATTGACCAGCAGCACGGCCGTCTTCTTCTTGAACTGCGCCAGCACGCGCTGGCGC
>CBRAFF010000260.1:0-2937 GCA_967755155.1 uncultured bacterium | reverse complement strand
CGGCCTACGTCGAGCGGAAAATCCCCATGCTGGTGGTCCCGCACGGCAGCGGCAACGACTTTGCCGTGGCCCAGGGCGTGCGCACCCGCGACGACGCTCTGGCGGCGTGGAAAAAGTTTCAGGCAGGCGCGGGGAACGTTCGCCAGGTGGACGTAGGCCGCATCACGCCGCTGGGCCAGCCGGACGCCGCGCCGGTCTACTACTGCTGCGTGGCCGGCGCCGGGGTGGATTCCGACGCCAACCGCCGGGCCAACGCGCAGCCCGCCTGGCTGCGCCGGCACGGCGGATACACGCTGGCGGCGCTCCAGGCCATCTTTTCCTTCCAGCCCTGCCAGTTCACGGTTCAAGCCAGGGACGCGGAGCATTCGGCAGGATTTGCCTCCTCCCCCGATGTATCCGGGCAGGGCTGGATGGTGGCCTTCGCCAACGCACCCACCTACGGCGGCGGCATGCGCATTGCGCCGCAAGCGCGACTGGACGACGGCAAGCTGGACGTCTGCTTCCTGCGCCGCACCGGCCGGCTCCGCCTGTTGCGGCTCTTCCCCAAGGTTTTCTCCGGCGGGCACCTCGCCAGCCCCGACGTGGCCTACTTCCAGGCCGCCGGCCTGCGCGTGGAGGCGGGATCCCCGCTCGACGTCTATGCCGATGGCGACTACGTCTGCCGCACTCCGGTCGAAGTGGGAATCCTGCCCGGGGCCCTGCGGGTCGTGGTCCCTTGACCGCAGCGCCCGGGCCTGTGGCTGGTGTACACTAGGCGCCTCCTATGCCGGAAAACGGCCAATCGCGCACGCTGCTGTGGGTGGTGCTGGGGGGAGGCGGGTTCTTCCTCTTCCTGCTGGCGGTGTTCACGCTCATCTACGCCAGCACGAAATCGGACCGCTCCGGCGACTTCTCCAGCGCCTTCGGCGAGAAGATCGCGGTGGTGGACCTGGAAGGCGTGATCATCGAGCCCAAGACCGTGGTCGGCCACCTGAAGCGTTACGCCGACGACGATTCCATCAAGGCCATCATCCTCCACGTGAACACCCCGGGCGGCGGCGCGGCGGCTTCGCAGGAGATCTACGAGGCGGTGAAGCGCATCCGCACCCAGAAGAAGAAGCGCATCGTGGCTTCCATCGAGACCGTGGGCGCCTCGGGCGGCTACTACGTGGCCTCGGCCACCGACAAGATCTACGCCAACCCGGCCAGCATCGTGGGCTCCATCGGCGTCATCGCCCAGTGGTACAACTACGGCGAGCTGGTGAAGTGGGCCAAGATGAGGGAGATCACCATGAAGACGGGCGAGTTCAAGGATACGGGCTCCGGCACCCGCGACCTCACGCCCGCCGAGCGCGTCTACTTGCAGGCCCTGATCGACGACATGCAAACTCAGTTCATCGACGCCGTCGCCGAAGGGCGCAAGCTGAAGCCGGAGCAGGTGCGCGCCCTGGCCGACGGCAAGGTGTGGACCGGCGCGCAGGCCGTGCCCCTCAAACTGGTGGACAAGCTCGCCGACTTCCAGAGCGCGGTGGAGGATACCGCCAAGGACGTCGGCATCAAGGGGGAGCCCACGCTGGTGCGCCCGCAGAAGGAGCGGCGCACGCTGCTGGACGTGCTGTTCAGCGACGTCTCGGAACTCATCCCCACCAAGGCCAAGTTGATGGAATCCAACGTGGGGTTCTATTACCTGTGGAAGTAGGTTCCGGGTTCCGCGGCTGCAACTGCCTGAACGTTAGGGACTGAGTACCAGGTACTGAGTACTGACAACTGATCTCGGAGCGACCATGACCAAAGCCGACCTGATCGAGGAAGTTTCCCGGCTGGTGGAGTTGACCCGCAAGGACAGCGAGGTCATCGTGGAGAGCATCTTCGACAGCATCGTGCGCTCGCTGCGCGCCGGCGACAAGATCGAGATCCGCGGCTTCGGCAGCTTCCGCACCCGCCAGCGCAAGCCCCGCGTCGGCCGCAATCCCAAGACCGGCGACAAGGTCAACGTCCCCGCCAAGAAGATCCCCTTCTTCAAGCCCAGCAAGGAATTGAAGGACCTGGTCAACACCGGCAAGGCGTCCTAGCAGGAACCATCCCGTAGAGACGCCCGTCAGGGCGTCTCCGCCTTCAATCCTTCCGCTGTATCCCTATCACCGCCAGCATCCTTCCCGTCTTTCCCTTCTCCGCGCGATGGGAGAAGAGCAGGTCGGTGCGGCAGGCGGTGCAGAGCGGCGAGGCGTGGATGTTCCCCGCGCGCAGGCCGGCGTGGCGGAGCTGGCGCAGGTTGGCCTCCACCAGGTCCAGGTAGATGCGCGGCGCCAGCTTGCTGTGGCCGGGCGCCCGCGCCGTCAGGAACAGCAGCGGATACTTCTCGCGCACCGGGTCGGAGTCCTCAAATTCGCGGAAGAGTTCGCCGGCGTAGGCGAACTGCGATTCGAAGCGCTCGCGCACCTCGCCTCCCACCTGGTAGCAGCAGGCGTGGATGCCGGGGCCGATGGCGGCTCGCAGGTCCTGGGCGCGGCTGCCGAAGTGCTGCCCCATCAGGCCCACGCCCTTCTCCGCGATGCGCGCCAGCGTGCCCCGCCAGCCCGCGTGGAAGGCCCCAACGGCGCGGCGCTTCGCGTCCACCAGCAGGATGGGCAGGCAGTCGGCGGTCTGGATGGAGAGTAACAGCCCAGGTGTGTTGGTGATGAGGCCGTCGCCTTTGAGGCCGGCCTTGGGCGGAGCGTCCACGCGGTGGATGAGGTCGGAGTGGATCTGCTTCAGCGTGACCAGCTCCGGCGCCTTACCCCTCCCCGCCAGCATCCGCAGGAACTTCGCGCGGTTGCGTCGGACGGTTGCGGCTGAGCCCTCTTCCGTGAAGCCGAGGTTTCCGTCCTCCCGGGTGCTGAAGCCGTGCACCAGCCAGGGGAGCCGCGCGAGTGGTGGCGCCTGCGGCAGGCGCGGGGCAGAAGGCTTTTTTCTGGCGGG
>CBRAFF010000259.1:0-2943 GCA_967755155.1 uncultured bacterium | reverse complement strand
ACTCCGTCGAGGCCCGCCTCAGCGCCAAGGAAGCCGAGCTCGAGCAGCTGTACGCCGAGTACTGGCGCACCGACTACCGCATTGCCCTGGGCGACAAGACCCTCTCCATCCTCCCGCTGAAGCAGCGCATCCGCGCCCTGGTCAGCGACCCGGTCTTCTTCCGCCGGTTGCAGGCGGCCAGATTCACGGATCCCGTGCTCGCTCGCCGGCGCGAGCTCTTCCTGCGCGAGGCCATCTACACCAACATCTTCGCCGACCCGCGACTGGCGGCGCTGGTGGAGGCCATCGAGCGCGACGAGGACGCCATCCGCTACCGCGTAGGCTCGAAGCGCCTGACCCGCGCCGAGCTCAACAACACCCTGGCCCACTCTCCCGACCGCGACCTGCGCCGGCAGTGCTGGGAAGCGCGCTCGCAGATCACCGCCCTCACCGGCCGGCGCATCCAGCGCGCCATGAAGATGCGCATCGCCCTCGCCCGCCGCCACGCCCGGCGGCCCTTCCCCGAGTTCATGCTGGAGTACAAGGGCATCGGCAGCCAGAAGGCGCTGCTCGATTCCTTCGAGCAGGTACGCGCCCAGACCGAAGCGCCCTACCGGCAACTGCTCGAGCGCATCCGCGCCGAACTCAAGGTGGAGAAGGTGGAACCCTGGGACCTGGACTACTTCTTTTCCACCCTCACCGGTGACTTCGAGCAGAAGTTGTTCCCGCAGGACCAGGCCTGGCCCCGGGTGCAACAGGTGGCCGCCTCGCTGGGCTACGTCTTCGGCCGCCTGCCGGTGGAGATGAAGATCGCCGACATCACCTTCGGCGGTGGCACCTATCCCATCCTCTACGGCAAGGAGGTGAAGATCCTGATGAACCGGTACACCGGGCTGCGCTTCACCGACACCCTGCTGCACGAGGCGGGACACGGGCTGCACTACAGCTTCTCCAACGAGCCTACGTTCATCCTGCGCGGCACCTACGCCGAGCCCTTCGACGAAGGCCTGGGACAGGTGATGGCGCTGATGCTCTACCGCACCGAGGTGGCCACGCGCACCTTCGGGCTCTCGGCGGAGCAGGCCCGGATAGTGCAGGAGCGCTACCGGCTGAAGAACCTGCTCGACCTGCGCGAGACCATCGCCGATTCCGTCTTCGAGTTCGAGGCCTACGCCAATCCCGACCAGGACCTGGACGCGCTCTACAACCGCATCTACTCCCGCTACATCGGAGTGGAGATGCACGGCACGCGTCCCTGGGCCTTCGACCCCTTCTACTCCACCGGCCCCATCTACCTGCAGAGCTACGTGCTGGCGGAGATGGTGGGCTGGCAGGTACACCACGCGCTCGACCAGAAGTTCGGCCGCCACTGGGACGCGCGGACCGGCGCCTACCTGCGCGAGAAGTTCTTCTCCCGCGGCGGGCGGCTCACCCTGGACCAGATCATGCAGCAAGGCACGGGCGAACCGCTGAACCCGCGATATATGATCGACTCGCTCAAACCGCCGAGCCCCTAGGAGCAACCATGGAACCCGCACTTCCCGAACCCACGCAGGACGAGCGCACCATGGCGCTGATGGCGCACCTGCTGCAGATCTTCACCGGCTTCTTGGGCCCGCTGGTCATCTATTTCATCCGGCGCCAGTCCCGCTTCGTCGCCTTTCACAGCCTGCAAGCGGTCTTCTGGCAGTTGTTGGTGACGGCCGTGTCCTTCGTGGGCGTGCTGCTCATCATGGTCACCATCCTGGCGGGAAGCCCGCAGGGTAGCGGGCCGCCCTCCGGGGGCGTCCTGGCGGTCTTTGTGGTGTTCTGGCTGGCCATGGTCGGCCTCTCCCTGCTGAACCTGGTGGTGGCGGTGTATTTCACCGTCAAAGCCTCGAAGGGCGAGTGGGCTGAGAACCCGCTGGTGGCGGGCTGGGCCCGGCGGGCGGCGGGCCTCTAGCACCCTACTCGTCGAGCACGCGGCGCGCCCAGCGCCCGATCACCGGATACGCCGCCCACTCTCCCTTGCCCGCCTTGATGCCGTAGACGATGGCCGTCACCAGCAGTCCCAGCCAGATGGCCATGGCAAACAGCCAGACCAGGGGAATGACGACGAAGAAGATGGGCGGCGGGGGCCCGTGCCGGCCGCCGCCGAACGCGGTGCCGAAGATGAAGGCGAACCACACCACCATGAAGCCCATCCACACCAGCATGTAGACCAGTTGCAGGAAGATGGCTTGCAGCGCGTGGAAGGAGACGAAGCGCGACTCGCGCTTGATGAAGAAGATGATGAGCGGCGCGATGAACCCCCCTACCAGTTGCAGCACGTGGGCCAGCGTCGCCATGGTGCGCTCGTCCGCCGTGGGGACCGGCTCCGCTGGCAGAGCGGGCTCCGCTTGCGGGGCGGCCGCACCGCCCGCTCCCGTTCCCTGTTCCGATTCGCTCATATAAGCTGCACAGTATATCTCTGCCCTGCCGTTCCCGGAGGCCCGCCATGAAGTTCCACACCGAGTATCTGAGCTTCAACACCAAGAAGCACCGCGAGTACATCCACATCACGCCGCAGGTGGAGGCGGCGGTGGCCAAGAGCGGCGTGCGCGAGGGCATGGTGCTGGTCTCGGCCATGCACATCACCGCCGGGGTGTACGTGAACGACAACGAGTCCGGGCTCATCCACGACATCGACCAGTGGCTGGAGCAGCTCGCGCCCTTCCGCAAGGACTACCGCCACCACCAGACCGGCGAATCGAACGGCGACTCGCACCTCAAGAGCATGCTGGTGCACCACGAGGTCATGGTGCCCATCACCGCCGGCAAGCTCGACCTGGGTCCCTGGCAGCGCGTCTTCTACGCGGAGTTCGACGGTCAGCGCGCGAAGCGCGTCATCGTGAAGGTGATGGGGGAATGAGCCGCGCCAGCCTCGGTCGGTCAGGACTTCGGTCTTCCCGCCACCATGAGCCCGGCCCCCGCCAGGATCAGTAC
>CBRAFF010000258.1:0-2968 GCA_967755155.1 uncultured bacterium | reverse complement strand
GGGAAGCGAATTCGACGAGGCGCTGAAGCGCGAGCCGGGAAACAGCAAGGCCCTCTACCTGCTGGGAGAGGTGCGAAGGGAGCAGGGGCGCTTCTCGGAGGCCGCGGACCGCTTCGCCGCCGCCGCCAAGGTCTCGCAGGGCGTGGACCGGGACATCGCGCTGGTGCAATACGTCTCCTCCGCATTGCGCGCGGGACGGACCGAGGAGGGAGTGCGCGCCGCCGAGGAACTGGCGCGCGCCGGCGCGCGGGATTCGCGCCTCCTTTTCAACCTGGGGCTGGCGTTGGGGGACGGCCGCCAATACGAGCCCGCCGCCAGGATGTTCGCCCAGGTGGACAAGATCCGCCGCGACGATCCGGAGGTCCTGTTCAACCTGGGCGCCGCGTACGTGGCGCTGGAGCGCTGGAAGGAGGCGCAGCAGGCCTTCGCCCGCTTTGCCGACCTGGACCCCAAGTCCGCCGACATCCACGTCCGCCTGGGGGTGATCGCCTCCAAGCTCGGAGACCACGAGAACGCGGCCATCGAGTTCCGGCACGCCGTCGAGCGGGAGCCGGAGAAGGCCCTGCATCACTACATGCTGGGCTGGGAATACGCGCAGATGAGTCTCTGGGAGGGCGCGGCCCGGGAGTATGAGCGGGCGACGGAACTGGACCCCGCCCAGCCCACGTACTTCGTGGGTCTGGGGAACACGCTGTTCCGCGCCAGCCGGTTGACGGCTTCCGCGAAGGCCTACGAGCAGGCGGCCCGCCTGGACCCTGCCATCCCCAACATCCACTACCTGATCGGGTACAGCTACCGGGCCCAGTCCATGCTGGACGAAGCGCAGAAGTCTTTCGAGCGGCAGCTCGCGGCGGCGCCGGAGCACACCGAAGCCCTGGCCAACCTGGGATACATCGCGGTGGAGCAAGGCCGCTTCGCCGAGGCCGAGACCTATCTGCAGAAGGCGCTGAAGCTGGCGCCCAATCACGTGGAGGCGCACTTCGACCTGGGGCGCTGCTACGTCAAGCAACGCCAGTATGAGCCCGCCATCCGCGAGATGCTGCACGTGGCGCGACTGAGCCCGGAACACGCCCAGGTCCACTATCAATTGTTCCTGCTGTACTCCCGGACCAAGCAGAACGAGAAGGCGCAGGCCGAGCTGGCGACGTTCAAGAAGATCGAGGAGCTGAACCTGCAGGTGACGAATATCCAGCTTGCCCTGGACAAGATGCGCAAGCGAAAGACCGAGGCCGGAGGGGAAGAACCGGCGCACCCGGCCGGCATGGGACAGCCGGCCACCCTGCCTCCGCCTCCCCCGGGGACCCATTGAGGACGACGATGGGTCCGACGCGCGCTTGCCAAGCCGTCCCATCCGGTGCGACCCGCGAGCCTTGCCGGTGGGGAGAGTGGGCACTGTTGCTGGGGCTGTTCTGCGCTGGCATGGCGGGCACAGCCGCGGCGCAAGCGTCCGGCAAGAGCGCCGGCATCGCCTTCACCGACGTCACCGAAGCCCTGGGCATTCACTGGCGGCACGTGCGCGGCGCGACCCCGGAGAAATACCTCATCGAGACCATGGGCGGCGGCGGCGCCTTCCTGGATCACGACGGCGATGGCCGGCTGGACGTCTTCCTGGTCTCGAGCGGCTGCCACAAGTTCTCCGGCAGCGGCTGCGCTCCCGGCCGGCATGCGCTCTACCGCCAGACCGCTGCGGGAAAGTTCGAGGATGCGACCGAAGCCGCCGGCATCCGCATGCAGGGGTACGGGACCGGCGTGGCGGTGGGAGACTACGACAACGACGGCCATCCCGACCTCTATGTGACCGCCTTCCCCCGCAACACCCTCTATCGCAACCAGGGCAACGGCACCTTCACCGACGTGACGGAAAAGGCCGGGGTGGCTTCTTCGGGATGGGGCAGCAGCGCCGTATTCTTTGACTACAACCATGACGGCCTGCCCGACCTGTTCGCCGGGCGCTACGTGGAATGGGACTACGACAAAGAAGCCTACTGCGGCGAGCACAAGCCGGGGATGCGGGCCTACTGCCATCCCACAAAGTTCCAGTCCATCAGCAGCCGGCTGTACCGCAACAACGGCAACGGCACGTTCACCGACGTCACCCAGGCGGCCGGGCTGGCGGTCGAGGGCAAGGCGCTGGGCGTGGTGGCCTTCGACTACAACCACGATGGCTGGCTGGACCTCTACGTGGCCAACGACACGGTGCGGAATTTCCTTTTTCGCAACAACGGGAATGGGACGTTCACGGAAAGCGGCCTGTTGGCCGAGGTGGCCTACGGCAACTCCGGCAAGGCGGCTTCCGGCATGGGGACGGATGCCGCGGACGTGGACGGAGACGGCCGGCCGGAGCTGTTCGTCACCAATATCGACTTCGAAGCCAACAACCTGTTCCACAACAACGGCGATGAGACGTTCGAGGACATCACGGTGCAGGCGCGGCTGGGGGCGGTCGCGCAATTGTTCAGCGGCTTCGGCACTCGCTTCACCGACTACGACAACGACGGCAAGCTGGACATCTTCGTGCTCAACGGCCATCCCATGGACAACATCAGCGCCATGCGCGAGGGCGTGACCCCGGCCGAGCGGCCCTTCCTGCTGGAGAACCAGGGCGGCGCGCGCTTCGAAGAAGTGGGAGCGCGGCACGGCGAGGTGTTTTCCCGGCA
This sequence comes from uncultured bacterium, assembly GCA_967755155.1. Lineage (GTDB taxonomy): Bacteria > Acidobacteriota > Terriglobia > Terriglobales > Acidobacteriaceae > DASYVL01. The sequence continues at coordinate 311 of CBRAFF010000258.1, read as the reverse complement.
GTTCCACGGGCGCGGGCTGGCCATGGGCGACTTCGATAACGACGGCGACCCCGACTTCCTGATGGTGCAGAACGGCGGGCCCGCCGTGCTGCTGCGCAACGACGGCGGGAACCAGAACGCCTGGATCGGCTTCGAGCTGGTGGGACGCGCGAGCGGGAAGGACGCCGTCGGCGCCGTGGTGACGGTGACCGCCGGCGGGCGCCGCCAGGTGCGGGAGAAGGTGGGCGGGGCCAGCTACCTCTCCGCCGGCGACTCCAGAGTGCTGGTGGGGCTGGCCGCGGTGGAGAAGGTGGAGAAGGTGGAGATTCGCT
>CBRAFF010000257.1:0-2990 GCA_967755155.1 uncultured bacterium | reverse complement strand
TCATCAAGCACACCAATCCTTGCGGCACCGCCACCGGCCAGACGCTGGTCGAGACCTACCAGAGGGCGCTGGCCTCGGACCCAGTCTCGGCCTTCGGCGGGGTCATCGGCGTGAACCGCGCGGTGGACGCCGCCACCGCCGAGGAGATGGCCAAGCTTTTCGTCGAAGCCATCGCCGCCCCCAGCTTCGACCCTGACGCCCGCGCCCGCTTCGCCGCCAAGAAGAACCTGCGCCTGATGGAGATTGCGTCCGCCCCGCCCCACTGGACGCTCAAGCACGTCTCCGGCGGCGCGCTGCTGCAGGACGAAGACGTCCGCCCGCTCACCGACGCCGACCTCAAAGTGGCCAGCAAACGCCAGCCCACAGCCGAAGAGATGCGCGCCCTGCTCTTCGCCTGGAAGGTGTGCAAACACGTGAAGTCGAACGCCATCGTCTACGCCCGCGACGGCCAGACGGTGGGCGTGGGCGCCGGCCAGATGAGCCGCGTGGATTCCTGCAAGATCGGCGCCATGAAGGCCGTCCTGCCGCTCAAAGGGACGGTCGCCGCCTCCGACGCCTTCTTTCCCTTCCCCGACGGCGTCGAGGAAATCGCCAAAGCCGGCGCCACCGCCATCATCCAGCCCGGCGGCTCGGTGAAGGACGCGGAAGTCATCGCCGCCGCCGACCGGCTGGGCCTGGCCATGGTGTTCACCGGGGTAAGGCATTTTCGGCACTGAGCAGCCTTCGTTGCCGGCTGACTTCTGCGCGATCTCCGCGAAAACTCCGCGACCTCTGCGTTTCAAACTTTTGCCCTCCCAAGTGGCACGTCCCCGCCGCGTGTTTTAGAATACCTAGACAAGGAAACCGCCCCGCCCCATGAAGAAGTCCACAGTCCTGCTGCTTTCTCTGTTCTTCGTGCTGCTCTCGTGCTATGGGACCCGGCGCGCGGCCGCGCAGACGCCTGCGCCGCCCGCCGCTCCCGAAGCCCAGAAGCCGGCGGCGACTGCGCCTGCGGCCGCCGAGAGCAAGCCCAAGGTCGCGCCCGACCGCGCGGCCGCCGAGAGCAAGCCCAAGGTCGCGCCCGACCGCGCCGCCGCCTACTACCACTACGCGCTGGCCCACATGTACGAGGAGTTGGCCACGGTCTACGGGCGCTCCGAGTTTGTGAGCAAGGCCATCGACGAATACCGCGCCGCGCTGGCCGCCGACCCCTCCTCCGAGTTCCTCAACTCCGAGCTGGCCGAGCTCTACGCCAAGACCGGACGCATCCGCGACGCCGTGCTCGAGGCCCAGGAGATCCTGAAGCGCGACCCCAACAACCTGGAGGCCCACCGCCTGCTGGCGCGCGTCTACCTGCGGTCGCTCGGCGACTTGCAGGCCGGGCAGTCGCAGTCGGTGCTCAAGCTGGCCATCGAGCAGTTCGAGGAGCTGGCCCGCCTGGAGCCCAAGAACGTGGAGAACCACCTCCTGCTGGGGCGCCTGTACCGGCTGAACAACGACCTGCTCAAGGCCGAGGGCGCCTTCAAGAAGGCGGTGGAGGCGCAGCCCGACGCCGAAGAGGCGGTCACCAGCCTGGCCTTTCTCTACAACGAAGAAGGCGACTCCAAGCGCGCCGTCGCCGTGCTGGAAGCGGTGCCCGAAGGGTCGCGCACCGCCAAGATCTACGCCGCGCTGGGCTACACCCAGGAGCAGCAGAAGAACTACAAGCAGGCCGTGGCCGCCTACCAGAAGGCGGTCGAGCTGGACAAGGAGAACCTGGACGCCCTGCGCGGGCTGGCCCAGAACCTGGTCTACGACAATCATCCCGAGGCGGCGCTGGAGCAGTACCAGGCCATCGCCGAAGCCGACCCGCAGGACGCTCAGGCCTACCTGCGCATGGCCGACATCTACCGCCGCATGGGCAGGTTCGAGCCCGCCATCGACAACCTGAAGAAGGCCACCAAGCTGGTTCCCGACTCGCTCGAGGTCGCCTACAACATCGCCCTGGTCTATGAGGCGCAGGGGCGCTACGAAGACGCCGTGCCCGTGCTGCAGAAGCTGCTGGAGAAGACCGCCAAACCCGATGGCAACTACTCCGTCAGCGACCGCAACAATCGCTCCGTCTTCCTGGAGCGGCTGGGCTCCATCTATCGCACCCTGCACCGCACCCAGCCCGCCCTCGACACCTTCCAGAAGATGCTGGAACTGGGCGATGAGAACGCTTCCCGCGGATATCAGCAGATGATCGAGACCTACCGCGACGCCAAGCAGTGGCCGCAGGCCACCGCCACCGCCAAGGAGGCCGTGGCCAAGCTGCCCCAGGACCGCCAGCTGCAGTTCATCCTCGCCGGCCAATTGGCCGACGGCGCCGAGCCCGATGCCGCCCTGGCCCGGGTGAAGTCCATGCTCAAGGGCACCCCCGAGGACCGCGAGGTCTACATCACCCTGGCCCAGATGAACAGCCGCCTCAAGCGCTGGCCCGACGCCGAAGCCGCCATCGCGGAAGCCGGCAAGCTTTCCACCCGCGACGAGGAAAAGGTGTACGTCAACTTCCTGCTGGGCTCCATGTACGAGCGCCAGAAGAAGTACGGCGCCGCGGAGGAGATGTTCAAGAAGATCCTGGCCGAGGATCCCACGAACGCCACCGTTCTCAACTACCTGGGCTACATGCTCGCCGACCGCGGCCTCCGCCTGGAGGAAGCGCTGGGACACGTGAAAAAGGCGGTGGAACTGGAGCCGCAGAACGGCGCCTACCTGGATTCCCTGGGCTGGGCCTACTTCAAGCTGGGCAACTACGACCTGGCGGAGGAGAACCTGCGCAAGGCCACCGAACGCGTCCCCAATGATCCCACCATCCAGGACCACCTGGGCGACCTCTACCAGAAGACCGGCCGGCTGAGGCTGGCGGCGGCCCACTGGGAGCGCGCCCTGGCGGAGTGGAGCCGCTCCGTCCCCGCCGAGGTCGAGTCCGCCGACGTCGCCCGGGTGCAGAAAAAGCTCGAGGCCGCCAAGGTCCGCCTCGCCCGCCAGAC
>CBRAFF010000256.1:0-3027 GCA_967755155.1 uncultured bacterium | reverse complement strand
GGGCCGCCTGCTGGTCCGCGTGATTTGCATGGCGTTCGACCGCTACCTGCGCCAGGCGCGCGAGCGCGCGGCGTATTCGAGGGTGCTGTGACGGACGCAGTCCTGCCGCTCGCACTTCTCGCGATGGGCCTCGCCTCGGGCGCGCACTGCCTCGGCATGTGCGGCGGCATCGTCGGCGCCTTTGCTTCCCCACGGCCGCTGCTCAGCAAGGAAGCTCTTTGGAAGCGGCAGCTTGCATTCATCGGGGGTCGCATCGCGACTTATGGGCTGGCGGGCCTCGTGGCGGGTGCCATCGGCGGCGCCGGCGCTTACCTCGCGGGCGCGCTGCCCCTGCAAACCGCGCTCTACGTGGTCGCCAACGTGCTGCTGGTCTTCGTCGGGCTCCAGCTCGCCGGGCTCTGGACGCCTCTTCGGTGGATGGAATACGCCGGTACGCCGCTCTGGCGCCTGGCACAGCCGTTTGCTGCCCGATTTGCCGCCGGCGGCAACGCCTGGCTCGCCGGCATGGCTTGGGGCTGGCTGCCGTGCGGGCTGGTGTACGGCGCGCTCGCCGCGTCGGTCTTCGCCGGGAGCCCGCTGCGCGGCGCGCTCGCCATGCTGGCATTCGGGCTCGGCACGCTGCCATGGCTGCTCGCGGCCGGCATGCTCGCGCAACGGCTGCGCCTCTGGACGGCACGGCCCGCGCTACGCCGCGCCGCCGGAGCGTTCCTCCTCGGGTTCGGCGCCTGGGGTCTTTCCCATGCCAGCGGCCTGCCGGAATCGGTCCGGCAGGCCTGGCTCTGCTTCTAGGAGACGCACATGCACAGGTCCATCACCATCCTGCACAACGAGCACCGCTCGATCTCGGCGGTCCTGCACGGCCTGAAGGAGCTGGCGCGCCTGGCGCAGGACGCCAAGGTCAAGCCGGATTTTCGGGTGTTCCGCGCCATGCTGCGCTACATCGACGAGTACCCCGAGCGCCTGCACCACCCGAAGGAGGACCGATACCTGTTTGCCAAACTGCTCGAGCGCGCGCCGCAGACCCGGCCGCTGGTCGGCCGCCTGACGTCCGAGCACGAAGAGGGCGCGCGGCTGGTCCGCGAGCTCGAGCGCTCGCTGCTATTCTTCGAAGAGGGCTGGCCCGCGGGTGCGCGCGAGTTCCAGCAGACGGCGGAAAAGTACGCCCAGTTCCACTGGGACCACATGCGCATAGAGGAGAAAGAGCTGATTCCGCTCGCCGAGCAGCACCTGACGGCGGAAGACTGGAAGTGGGTCGACGACGCCTTCGCCGGCAACATGGACCCGATCGCCGACCTGGGCGAGAAGGATTTCGAGAAGCTGTTCTCGCGGATCGTGTCGCTGGCGCCGGCGCCGGTCGGGCTCGGCGAGCCGTGGAAGAAGGCTAGCGCGTAACGAGGACCGGGATCTTCGAGTGGGCGATGACGCGCTGCGTCTCGCTGCCGAGGATCAGCCCGCCCAGGCCGCCGCGGCCATGCGTGGCCATGACGATGGCGTCGCACCGTGCCGAGCGCGCGGCCATGAGGATGCCGTCCCAGGGCTGGGCGGTCATGGACGAGCGGGTCGCGCAACGCACGCGCGCCTTGCGCGCCTCGGCCAGGACGACGGCAAGCGCCTTCTTCGCCTGCGCCTCGGCCACCTTGCGGTAGGCCTTCTCGTCCATGTAGGTGACATACATCGCCGCTTCGCCGTACATCGGCGGCAGATAAGGGAACTTGACGTAGACGCCGGTCACCTTGGCGCCGAGCGCCTTGGCGAGCCGCACGCCCGCCTTGACGCCCCGGGCGGCGAGCCGCGAGCCGTCGGTGGGTACCAGGATGTGCTTGAACATCGCTCTTCTCCTAGCGGATGACGAGGACGGGTGTCTTCGAGTTGGCGAGCACGCGCTGCGTCTCGCTGCCGAGGAACAGGCCGGCGAGGCCGCCGCGGCCGTGCGAGGCCATGCAGATCAGGTCGCACTTGCGCGATCGCGCCACCCGCACGATTCCCTCCCACGGCCGGTAGGCGGTGACGAAGCGCGTCGCACAGGGCACGCCGCAAGTCTGCGCCTCGATCTGCACTGCGGCGAGCGCCTTCTTCGCCGCCTTCTCCGACAGCTTCTTGTACTCCCGCGGCGAGCCGCCGGGGCGGAACCTCGCACCCTCGGCCTGCAGCACCGGCACGTAGGGAGAGATGACGTAGACGCCGGTCACCTGGGCGCCGAGTTGCCGCGCCAGCCTGACGCCCGCTTTCACGCCCTTGGCGGCAAGCTTCGAGCCGTCGGTCGGGAGGAGGATGTGTCTGGACATGTGTGTCTCCTTTTCGTACCCGACAGTACGGCGCTGCACCCAAGGGCCTTTGACCTGAGTCAAGAGCCGGCATGAATCGTCCCCTAGAGTAACCGCATGCGCGTCGTGCTCACGCCCCTCCCCGTGCTCGTTGCCTGCGCCGGCTGCGCCCGCGGCGGGCAGGTGGCGCGCGATGCCGGGGCGGACCTCGACCGCAGGGGCCGCGGCGAGCTGGCCTGGCTGGGTGGCGGCGCGGATTCCGGCACTCTGGCGGCCAGGGTGCGCTCGCGCTGGCCCGTGGTCGCGCTGGACGGCTGCTCCGAAGGCTGCGCGCGGGCATGGCTCGCGAGCGAGGGCGTAGTGCCGCAAGGCATTCATATGCTCGCGGGCATGCGTCCTGAAGAAGCCGCCGACCGGATCGCCGCGCAGTTCACTTAGAATTGCCGCATGAAAATACTGATGGCAGTAGACGGCTCCAAGCCGTCGCTGGACGCGGTGAGCTTGGTCATCGAGCACGCCGGCCTGTATCGCGAGGCGCCGCAGGTCGAGCTGGTGACCGTGCACCGCCCGGTGCCCAAGGTGGGCGCAGATAAGGCCCAAGTGGCGAAGTACTATGACGACGAGGGCCGCGAGCAGCTCGCCGCCGCCCGCAGGAAACTCGACGCCGCGGGCATCAAGTACCAGGCGCACGTCCTGATCGGCGACGTGGCCGAGTCCATCGTCAAGCACGCGAAGAGCGCCGGCTGCGACCTGATCTGCATCG
>CBRAFF010000255.1:0-3034 GCA_967755155.1 uncultured bacterium | reverse complement strand
ATCAAGCTGCCCTGAAGCGCGCTTCCGGATGTGCGCTATACTCGCGCTTTCCCCTCCTTGAGGTGAGCCATGCCCTTCTGCACAAGTTGTAGCGCCGCGATGGAGCCGACCGCGCAAGTGTGTCCTGCCTGCGGCAAGGCGGTCGCAGGGACTGCACCGCCCGCGGCAACGCCCGCCCCTCCGCAAAAGAGCGGTGGCGGGGCGCTCAAGGTCATCCTGCTGGTGCTGGGCGGGCTCTTCCTGTTGGGCATCGTGGTCATTGCTCTGGCCGTGGGCGGCGCTTACTACGTCGCCAAGCAGTCCCACGTGGAGCAGGGCCCCGAGGGCGCTAAAGTCGAGACGCCCTTCGGCACCGTCGAGACCACCAATGAAGACTCCGCCAATCTCGCCGCCAAGATGGGCGTGCAGGTCTACCCCGGTGCCCGGCCCTTGCCCGGCGGCGCCAGCGTCAACCTGGGCGGCATGCGCAGCGCCACCGTCATGTTCGAGTCCGACGACCCGCCGGAGAAGCTCGAGGAGTTCTATCGCAAGCAGTTCCCCCGCGCCAACGTCAGCTCGCAGCGCGACGAGGGCGGCACGCACACTGTGCTCATGGTGGGAGACCGCGAGAAGTGGACCACCATCACCATCGAGGGCCACGAGGGCGGAAGCAAGTTCACCATCGCCAGCGTGGAGGGCGGCGGGAAGTAGCCGCTACTTCGCCGGGGCTGGCTTCGCCGGGACCTCGAAGGTGAGCGTGGCGAAGAAGCTGCGCCACTCGATCTGCGGATCGTCCTCGGCCGCCACCATGTGGATCAGCCGCGCGTACCACAGTCCCGCTCGGTCCAGCTTCAGCAGCGCGCGGCCCTGGGCGTCCGTCTCCGCCGTTACCGGGAACTCGTGCCCTTTCATCTCCGCGCCGGCATAGGCCGCGCTCACCCGCGCCCCCGCCAACGGCTTCCCTCGGAACAGGACCTGCACCGGCAGCGCCTCGCCGGCGGCCAGCGTGGCTGGATCTCTTTCCGGGACGATCTCCAGCACGTGCCCCAGCGGCCGCGTGGCCAGGCCTCCCGCGTTTCCCATCACGACCTTGGCAAAGCGCGAGTACAGTTCGCGGCCTTCGGCATCTGTCTTGCCGCTCTTCCGCCGCGCCTCCATCACCGCAGCGAAGCCTTCGCCTTCGATGTAGGAGTTGAAGTCCTTGGCCTCCAGCCGGATGAAGCGCGGATAGACGAGCATCTCGGCTACGCCCGCCGTCGCCGCGGACTTGGGCAGCGGCGCGCAGAACTGCTTCTTTTCCGCGACGCCCTTGAGCGGCTCCGCGCCGCTCTCCGTCCGCACCTGGAACGCTTCTACGCGGTCGGCGGTCACGCCATTGCTGGAGACGGGAAAATGTTCGCCGATGCGCGCGCAGACCCGCCCCCGCGCCCCGGCCGCGCCGGTCACCAGCCACAGGTCATGGGCGGAAAGTGTGCTGGCGGTCAGCAACAAGAAGGCAGGGAGGGTGAGGGCTCGGCTCCAGGCTCGCATGCCGGAGATTCTAGCTTATGGAAGTCCGGAAGGGCTCGCTACTCCCGCCCGCGCATCCGGTAGTCGGGCTGCTCGCCGGCCCGCGGCGACTCCGGAGCGCGCTTCGGCTCAACGAACTGTTCCTCTTCCGTCGAGCCGTTGAGCGCCGTGGTGGAGGATGCTCCGCTCGAGATGGTCTGGGCCACGTCGTCGAAATACCCCGTGCCCACGAAGCGCTGGTGCTTCACCCCGGCGTAGCCCGCCTCCCTCTCCAGACGGAACTCTTCCTCCTGCAAGGCGGAATACGCCGTCATGCCCCAGTCGCGATAGCCGCGCGCCAGCTCGAACATCCCCAGGTTCAGGCTGTGGAAGCCGGCCAGGGTGACGAACTGGAACTTGTATCCCATCTCCGCCAGCGCCGGCTGGAAGCGGGCGATGGTCGCCTGGTCCAGCTTCTTGCGCCAGTTGAACGAGGGCGAGCAGTTGTAGGCCAGCAGTTTCCCCGGATAGCGGGCGTGGATGGAGTCGGCGAAGGCGCGCGCCTCGTCCAGGCTGGGCTCCGAGGTCTCGCACCAGACCAGGTCGGCGTAGGGAGCGTAGGCGATGCCGCGGGCGATGGCCGCCTGCAGGCCGCCGCGGATCTCGAAGAATCCCTCCGGCGTGCGTCGCCCGGTGAGGAATCGCTGGTCGCGCTCGTCCACGTCGCTGGTCAGGAGGCCGGCGCTGTTGGCGTCGGTGCGCGCCACGATGAGCGTGGGTACGCCCATCACATCCGCAGCCAATCGCGCCGCCACCAGTTTCTGGATGAACTCGGCTGTAGGCACCAGCACCTTGCCGCCCAGGTGCCCGCACTTCTTCACCGAAGACAACTGGTCCTCGAAATGGACGGCGGCCGCTCCCGCCTCGATCATGGACTTCATGAGCTCGAAGGCGTTGAGCGGGCCGCCGAAACCGGCCTCGGCATCGGCCACGATGGGAGCGAACCAATACGTTTCGTTGCGGCCCTCGGCGGTCGCGATCTGGTCGGCGCGCTGGAGCGCCTGGTTCAGGTTCCGCACCAGCGCCGGCACGCTGTCCGAGGGATACAGGCTCTGGTCGGGATACATCTGGCCGGCGCGGTTGGCGTCCGCCGCCACCTGCCAGCCGCTGCAGTAGATGGCCTTCAGTCCGGCGGCTACCTGCTGGACCGCCTGGTTGCCGGTGAGCGCGCCCAGCGCGTGTACGTAGGGCTCGGAATGCAGCAGCGCCCACAAGCGCTCCGCGCCCAGCGCCGCCAGCGTGTGCTCGATGCGGATGGAGCCGCGCAGCCGCAGCACGTCCGCCGCCGCGTAGGGACGCAGGATGCCCGCCCATCGCTTGTCTTGTTTCCAGTTCCGGGAAATCCTGGTGGCCTGACCGTTGCCGTTGCCTGAGTTCATTCCGATCCCCCTCTCGCGGGCCCCTACTCGCAAACCTGGTTGCGCCCGCGCCCTCCTAGACTGGATCGAACTCCCCTCGGGTAATCATGTCCTCACCTAGATGCCTCGCCTCGCGATAGCGTTTGCCT
>CBRAFF010000254.1:0-3091 GCA_967755155.1 uncultured bacterium | reverse complement strand
CAGGAGTCCTTGCCGTCCATCTCCCCGGCGTGGATGGCGTTCTGGATGAGCACGATGGGCCGGTTCGCCTTGTGCAGCGCCGCCGGGTCGAAGACGCCGTCCCGCGAAACGATGACGGCCACCAGGTCGCGCCCTTCGCCCGTCTTTCCGAAGGTGGTGACCTTCACCTGCCGGGGCGCGGCCGCGGCCACGCGGCGCACGTAGGCCATGGTCTCGTCGTAGCGCGGCGTGGTGCGGTAGTCGGAGATCTCCGCGGGCGTCCGCCAGTCGGCGCTGGCCGCGGCGGGCTTTGCCTTCTGTGCGACGGCCACAGAGCACAGAAAGAGTGACAACAGGAAAGCGACTGGTTTTTTCATGTCTTTCTCTGATTACCTTCGAACGGCGCGGGATTTACTCTTTTTTCGCTGCAGCAACACCACCACTTGGGCGATGGCGGTGTTGTTCATGCCCAGGCCCTCGGGCGTCTTGGCCTTGATGCCGACGGCGGCGGGCGCCACCCCCAGGAGCTTGCTCACCTGCCGCTGAATCCTTTTCGCATGCGGGCCGATCTTGGGCGCCGCCAGGATCAGCGTGGAATCCACGTTGACGACGGCGTAGCCGGCGCGCGCCACCTGCTTCAATGCTTCGCGCACGAAGAGGGTCGAGTCCGCTCCCTTCCACTTCTTGTCCGAGGGAGGGAAGTACGACCCGATGTCGCCCGCGGCCACCGCGCCCAGCAGGGCGTCGGTGAGGGCGTGCAGCAGCACGTCGCCGTCGGAGTGCCCGGCCAGGCCGCGCGGGTGCGCGAGCCGCACCCCGCCGATCTTCAGCGGAATGCCCTTGCGGAATTCGTGCGAGTCCCAGCCGATGCCGATTCTCATGAGTTTCCTACCGCGGTAAGAAATTATCTTTTCTCCTGGGCCAGATAGAACTCGGCCAGCTCCAGGTCCGCCGGCGTGGTGATCTTGAGGTTGCGGGCCGAGCCCATCACCACCGCCACTTCGTGTCCCGCGCGCTCCACCAGCGAGGCCTCGTCGGTCCCGGTAAAGCCGTCGGCCAGCGCCTCGTCGAAAGCCTGCTTGAGCAGCGCGAAGCGGAAGCCCTGCGGGGTCTGCGCCTGCACCACGCGCTCGCGCGGGATGGTCGAGGTGACGATGGCGCCGTCGGCGGTGCGTTCCACCTGCTTCACCGTGTCCACCGCCGGCACGCCGGCGATGGCCGCGCCGTGCTTCTCGGCCGCCTCGATCACGTTGCGGATGGTCTCCGCATCCACGAAAGGGCGGACGGCATCGTGCACCAGCACCACGTCCTCCTCCGCCGCCTTCACCGCGGTCAGGGCGTTTGCCACCGACTGCTGCCGGTTCTCCCCGCCCTCCACCAGGCGCACCTTCTTGGCGAAGCTTTCCTTTTCCAGGCGGCTGCGGAAGGGCTCGACCTCGCCCTTGGGAAGCGCAACGTAAATCTCATTCACCGCTTCTGTGGCGGCGAACTTGCGCAGCGTCAGGATGAGGATGGGCACGCCCCCCAACTCGGTGAACTGCTTGGAGGCGCCGGGCTTGCGGCCAGCCTTGGCGGGAGGGGCCATGCGCGTCCCCAGGCCCGCGGCGGGAATGATGACGAAGACCTTCATGCGGGGCGAGCAGTATAAACCAGCCGGGCTCGGCCCCGCGCCGCTACTCCGTGGTCTTCTCCGCGCTGACCGGCTGGGCCTGGGGCTGCGGCTTGCGCTCCGGGCGGGGTTCGGGACGGGGCTCGCCGCGGGCCACGGCGCCGCGTTCGTCGAACTTGCCGAAGATCATCTTGCCCGCCGTGGTCTGCAGCACCGAGGTCACGGAGATGTCGACCGTCTTGCCGATCATCTTGCGCGCATTGTCCACCACCACCATGGTGCCGTCGTCGAGGTACGCCACGCCCTGGTTGTACTCCTTGCCCTCTTTGAGGATGAACACCTTCATGATCTCGCCCGGCAGCACGATGGGCTTGAGCGAGTTGGCCAGCTCGTTGATGTTCAGCACCGCCACGCCCTGCAGTTGCGCCACCTTGTTGAGGTTGAAGTCGTTGGTGACGATCTTGGCCTCGTAGGCCTTGGCCAGCTCGATGAGCTTCAGGTCCACCTCGCGGATGGTGGGGAAGTCGTCCTCCACGAACTGCACGTCCAGCATGGCGATCTTCTGCAGGCGCTGCAGGATGTCGAGGCCGCGGCGTCCGCGGTTGCGCTTGAGCGAGTCGGCGGAATCGGCCACCAGTTGCAGCTCGCGCAGCACGAACTGCGGGATCATGATCACCCCGTCCACAAACCCGGTGTCGGCGATGTCGGCGATGCGCCCGTCGATGATCACGCTGGTGTCCAGGATCTTGTAGCTCTTCTTCGACTGCTTTTCCCCGCCGAAGATGCCGCCCAGCGCCGCCAGGTTCAGCAGGTCGCCCTTGTTGGCCCCCACGATCAGGCCCACATAGGTCATCAGCAGCATGACCAGCAGTTGCAGGAAGCTCTGGGTGGGGCCCGGCCCCAGGCTGTTGCGCAGGACCACGCTGAACAGGTAGGCGCCGATGATGCCCAGGATGCTGCCGATGGCCGCCCCGATCAGCCGCTTCAGGCTGATGGCGCGCAGCCGCATCTCGAACAGGATGATGGCCAGGCCGATGCCGGCCCCGGCCGCCGCGGCGGCGGGCGCCGGCCACTTGGAGAGGCCGAAGGGTTGCAGGATCCAGCAGGCAAAAGCTACCAGTAGAACAAAAATCAGACGAATGACAGCCATGTCCATAGCGGGACCTCCGTATGGAGCCACTCTCTGCCTGCGCTTCCGGCGCCGCCGCAGCGGCCCGTCAGAACGCCGGGCAGGAACGGTCCCGTACTGCTTAATCAGCGGAGCGTATGAAAGAGAGGAAAGTTGCTCCGCCCGTCGTCCCCGCGAAGGCGGAGGCGGCGGAAACAAAACCTGTATGACGCGAGTATAACGCACTCCTCCACAGTTATCTATTGAGTTAACACGGGCTGCGGGTTTTTTGTTGACCCCAAAGACAACAGGCCGCATTGTGATGGCGGCGCGCGACCCTCTTGGTCGGGCCCGGAAGCGCCGCCAAAGAGAAACTTCAAGTTAGGCCGAACCCG
>CBRAFF010000253.1:0-3094 GCA_967755155.1 uncultured bacterium | reverse complement strand
CCGCGGGACCGGGCGAAGAACGCGGCCAGCGCCTGGCCGGTGTAGGACTTCTTGTTCTTGGCCACCAGTTCGGGCGGGCCCTGGGCCACGATGCGCCCGCCGTCCTCGCCGCCCTCGGGGCCGAGGTCGAGGATCCAGTCGGCGGCGGCGATCACGTCCAGGTGGTGCTCGATGATGATGACGGTGTTCCCCAGGTCGGTGATGCGTTGCAGCACGTCGAGCAGCTTCTTGACGTCGTCGAAGTGCAGCCCGGTGGTGGGCTCGTCCAGCAGGTAGAGGGTGCGGCCGGTCTGGCGCTTGCTCAATTCGCGGGCCAGCTTGATGCGCTGCGCCTCGCCGCCGGAGAGCGTCACCGCCGACTGTCCCAGGTGGATGTATCCCAGCCCCACGTCCACCAGCGTCTGCAGCTTCTGGCGCACCGGCGGGATGTTCTCCAGCAGGGGCAGCGCGTCGGCCACGGTGGATTCCAGCAAGTCGGCGATGGATTGGTCCTTGTAGCGCACCGCCAGGGTCTCGTGGTTGTAGCGCCGGCCGGCGCAGAGGTCGCAGAGAACGTAGACGTCGGGAAGGAAGTTCATCTCGATGCGGCGCTGGCCTTCGCCCTGGCAGGCCTCGCAGCGCCCCCCGGAGACGTTGAAGGAGAAACGCCCGGCCTTGTAGCCGCGCTCCCGCGATTCCGGAAGCATGGCGTAGAGGTCGCGGATGTGGGTGAACACCCCGGTGTAGGTGGCGGGGTTGGAGCGCGGGGTGCGCCCGATGGGCGACTGGTCGATGCGGATGACCTTGTCCAGCGCCTCGGCGCCGGTGATGGACTTGTGCGCGCCCGGCTCCTCGCGCGAGCCGTAGATCTTCTGCGCCAGGGCGCGGTAGAGGACGTCGTTCACCAGCGACGACTTGCCCGACCCGGAGACGCCCGTGACCACGGTGAGGACGTTCAGCGGGAAGGGGACATCCAGGTTCTTCAGGTTGTTGTGGCGCGCGCCCAGCAGTGTGACAGCCTTGCCGTTGGGAGAGCGGCGCGACGGGCGCGCGGCGATGGACATCTCCCCGGAGATGTATTTTCCGGTGAGCGAACCGGGAGCGCGCATGATGTCTGCGGGCGAGCCGGAGGCGACCACCGCGCCGCCGTGGCGTCCCGCGCCGGGGCCGAGGTCGACCACGTAGTCGGCGCGCCGGATGGTCTCTTCGTCGTGCTCCACCACCAGCACGGTATTGCCCAGGTCGCGCAGGCACTCGAGCGTGGCCAGCAGGCGCTTGTTGTCGCGCGCGTGCAGGCCGATGGAGGGTTCGTCCAGCACGTAGAGCACGCCGCGCAGGCGCGAGCCGATCTGCGTGGCCAGGCGCACCCGCTGCCCCTCGCCGCCGGAGAGCGTGGCCGCCGAGCGGTCGAGGGAGAGATAGCTCAGCCCCACCGCGTGCAGGAACTTCAGGCGCTCCAGGATCTCGCGCAGCAGGCGCCCGGCGATCTTGGCCTCGCGCTCGTTCAGCCGGATCTTTTCCGCCGCCTCGATGGCGCGGGCGATGGAAAGCTGGGTGAAGGCGGCGATGGAAAGGTCGTTGACCTGCACCGCCAGGCTTTCCGGGCGCAGCCGCTGTCCCTTGCACACCGCGCAGGCGGTGGCGGACATGTAGTCCAGCATCCATTCGCGGTAGTTCTCCGACGATGCCTCCTCGAAGTTCTGCTTCAGGTAGGCGAGCACGCCCTGGAAGCCGGCGCGCTTGGCATCGTTCCCCTGCGGGCCATAGAGGATGAGGTTCTGCGTCTTGCGCGGCAGCAGTTCGAAGGGCCGCGCCAGATCGAAGCCGTAGGCCGCGGCGGCCAGCCCCAGCGCGCGTTGCAGGTAGGCGGAGCCGGAGCCCGGGCCCAGGCCGCCTTCCAGCAGCGGCTTGGACCAGTCCACGATGATCTTGGCGGGATCGAAGTCGAAGCGGCTGCCCAGGCCGTGGCACTCGGGGCAGGCGCCGTACATGCTGTTGAAGGAGAAGGAGCGCGGCTCGAGCGTGGGGACGCTGATGCCGCACTGGGTGCAGGCCATGCGCGAGGAGTACATGCGCTCGTCGCCGTCCACCACCGCCACCCCCACCATGCCGTCCGCCAGCTTCATGGCCAGGCTGACGGAGTTCTCCAACCGGCGCTCGATCCCCGGCTTCACCAGCAGGCGGTCCACCACCACCTCGATGGTGTGGTTGCGGCGCTTGTCGAGCGCGATGTCTTCCTCCAGGGCGCGCAGGCGTCCGTCGATGCGGGCGCGGGAGAAGCCCTGCTGGGCCAGCTTCTCCAGCTCCTTCTTGAACTCCCCTTTGCGGCCGCGCACGATGGGCGCCAGGATCATCACCCGGTCTTCCAGATTACCGGCGCCGTCGCTGCCGGCGTCGCGCACCGGGGCCATCACGCGGGCGACGATCTGCTCCGCCGACTGGCGGGTGATGGGCCGTCCGCACTGCGGGCAGTGGGGCACGCCCACCGAGGCGTAGAGCAGCCGCAGGTAGTCGTAGATCTCGGTGATGGTGCCCACGGTGGAGCGCGGGCTGCGGCTGGTGGTCTTCTGCTCGATGGAGATGGCGGGGCTCAGCCCGTCGATGGAGTCCACGTCCGGGCGCTCCATCTGGTCGAGGAACTGGCGGGCATAGGCGGAAAGGGTCTCCACGTAGCGGCGCTGGCCCTCGGCGTAGATGGTGTCAAAGGCCAGGGAGGACTTGCCGGAGCCGCTCAAGCCGGTGACCACCGTCAGGCTGTTGCGGGGGATCTCGACGCTGATGTTCTTGAGGTTATGCTGGCGCGCGCCGCGGACCGTGATCGACTGGATGGCCATGCTGAACAAAAGACCCTGTCCCTCTGGAAGCTTCGGAAGCGGCTCGGCGCAACGCTACGCGTGTATCTTATTTGCTACTACGGAAGCGGGTCAATGCCCGGTACAGTGGCAGAGCACGGATGGGCGGTGTCTAATCCCCCGGTGTCTAATCCCATGACCGAGCACTGCTGCGACATGCTGGGTGAGGCGGTGGAGAACGAGGCGCTGCTCCACGCCCCCAAGCAGCGCATGGAGGGACGAATCCTGAACGAGATCGATTCCGACTACGCGCTGCGCTCGCC
>CBRAFF010000252.1:0-3095 GCA_967755155.1 uncultured bacterium | reverse complement strand
TCCGCGCCGTACAGGTCGCGCAGCCCGCGCGCCTTCTCCTTCGCCACCCGCGGCACCTGCGATTCGTAGGCGTAGAACGTCGCCAGCGCCGCCGCCGCCGAGCCCTGTCCCGCCACCCGCCGGAAGGTCTCCATCAGCCCCTCGACCTCCGGGATGGGAGCGTGCCGGCGCACTTCCTCCCGCTCGGCGCCCATGCCCTCGGCGAAGTCCAGCCACAGCTCTTCGTGCGGACGCCCGCCGGCATCTTCGACGCCCAACTCGTCGGCGCGGTTGGTGAGCAACGCGCCCCGCAGCGCGCCGTCCATCGTGCGCGCCGCCAGCCGCAGCAAGTGTCCGGGAAACGCCGCCACGTGCGGGTAGTAATCGGCGGCGTAGGCGCGCAACTCCTCCCGCGTCAACTCCCCGGCCGCCCAGGCTTTGTAAAAAGGATGGCACAACAGGTCGTACTTCGCGATGCGCCCCGCCAACTGTTCCGTGAAGTCCTGGAAGTTCATAGCCGGCCTTTCCGCAGATTCTTCCACCCGGGAAGATGCGTCCACCCAGAGAATAGTCGCACGGACGCGCCGCAACAAGTCTTTGCCTTGGAGAGTCGCAGGGACGGGGTTTGCCGAACCGCGCGGACCGCGGCTCAATCCTTCCATTCGCGCAGGTCGCGCCCCGTGGCCTTTTCCGCGCGGTGAGGTCCCTCGCGCGCCGGTGTCCCCGAGGCCCCCAGCAGTTTCTGGATCAGCTCTTGCAGCCGCTGCTTGGCATGGGGAGTCAGGTCCACGAACTCCAGGCCCATCCCCAGCGTGCGATTGCTGGTGCGCACCACCGCTTCCGCCACGATCTCCACGTTCTCCGCCTTGATGGTCAACTGCGGGTGCGCTCCCGTGGCCAGCGGGGCGTTGGTGTGCAGATAGCAGCCGCGCAGGCTGAGGTCGGTGAGCACCCCCCAACTCATTCCTGGCTGGCCGGGCACGCGCACCTCCGCTCCCCCGTGGCAGGCCACCCGCTGGTGCCAGCGCAAATCCTGCTTCCGCGCCCGCCGATGGTCGAAGTCGTCCACCGCACGGTCGTCGGGAATCTCCGGCGCCCAGGGGATGCGGCCCTTTTCCAGGCACTCGATGGCGATCTGGTTCTGCTTGGGGGTGCCGGGAGCGCCCAGCCAGACCACCTTGCCGCGCGCCTTCTGCTGTTTGTATTGGATGCCGATCACGTCGCCCAGGGCGAGCGCGCTGTGCACTCCACCCATCCGCGCGCCGGTGGAGTTGACGTCCAGCGTCTGTGTGGCTTGCGCAAAGGGCTTGCCGGCTGAATCCAGGCCCCAGATGCGTACGGGAAGCACCATCTCGATGCGGCGTTTTGTGCGGCGTCCCATTTGATTCATCCCCCGAGGGTGGGCAGGGACCCTACCGGGAAAATTGTACGCCCGGCCCGGACGCTTCCCAAGCAAGTCCAGCCCAAAAACGCGCCCGGGATTCCCGATTCGGCCGCCGCGCCTCCGTGGCGACCGCCCTTCCCTGCATGAACCCGCGCCCTCGGGAAAGTCGCGCCCCGGCCCGGTCCTGATTGCACGATAGAATGGTTCCCCAGTGGGGTTCACTGAACAGTACGACGTCGTAGTCGTGGGCGCTGGTCATGCCGGCTGCGAGGCCGCGATGGCCGCGGCCCGCATGGGCCTGCGCACCGCGCTCTTCACCCTGAACCTCGACCTCATCGCCCAAATGTCCTGCAACCCCGCCGTGGGCGGCATCGCCAAGGGACACCTGGTCCGCGAAGTGGACGCCCTCGGCGGCATCATGGGCGAAGTCACCGACGCCGTCGGCATCCAGTTCCGCCTGCTCAACACCTCCCGCGGGCCCGCCGTCTGGTCTCCCCGCGCCCAGTGCGACAAGCAGCAGTACCGCCTCAAGATGCGCCAGGTGCTCGAGTCCCAGCCCAACCTCCACATCAAGCAGGCCGAAGTCGCGGATGTGATTGTGGAAGGCCCTGCCAGTGTGTAAGCGGGCGACTCGCCCGCGATTCCCCGCCGCGCCTTGGGCATCAAGCTTCGCGACGGTCGCACCGTCGGCGCCCACGCCGTCCTCATCACCACTGGGACATTCCTCAACGGCCTCATCCACTGCGGCACCGAGACCTATCCCGCGGGCCGCTCCGGCGAGCCGCCCTCGCAGCTTCTGGGCGAAGCGCTCAAGCTGCTCGGCCTGCGCGGCTGCCGCCTGAAGACGGGCACGCCGCCGCGCCTCGACGGCCGCTCGATCGACTGGTCGCGCTTCCCGCAGCAGCCCGGCGACCCCGAGCCCACTCCCTTCAGCTTCCGCACCAAGCGCATCACGCAGACCCAGGTTCCCTGCTACCTCGCCTACACCACCCCCGAAACCCACCGCATCATCCGCGAGAACGTCCACCGCTCGCCCATGTACTCCGGGCAGATCCAGTCCATCGGCCCGCGCTACTGCCCCAGTATCGAGGACAAGATCGTCAAGTTCCCCCACCACGAGAAGCACCAGCTCTTCCTCGAGCCCGAGGGCCTGCACACCAACGAGATCTACCTGAACGGCATGAGCACATCGCTCCCCATCGACGTGCAACTGGCCATGGTCCACTCCATCCCCGGCCTGGAGCAGGCGGAGATGCTGCGTCCCGGCTATGCCATCGAGTACGACGCCATCGACCCCACCGAGCTTGAGCGCACGCTCGAGACCAAGAAGATCGCCGGGCTCTACCTCGCCGGTCAGATCAACGGGACGAGCGGCTACGAAGAGGCCGCCTGCCAGGGCATCATGGCCGGCATCAACGCCGCGCTCAAGATCAAGGGCGAGCCGCCACTCATCCTCGACCGCACCGAGGCCTACACCGCCATCCTCATTGACGACCTCATCTCCAAGGGCACCAACGAGCCCTACCGCATGTTCACCTCGCGCGCCGAGTTCCGCCTGCACCTGCGCATTGATAACGCCGACCGCCGCCTCACCCCGCACGGTCGTCGCGTCGGCTTGATCGAGGACGCCGCCTGGTCCGCCTTCCTCGCCAAGCAGGAGCGCATGAAGCACCTGCGGGCACTGCTGGAGAACACCCGCCTCACCGCCGACATGCTGGGGAAGATTGCAGAA
>CBRAFF010000251.1:0-3101 GCA_967755155.1 uncultured bacterium | reverse complement strand
GAGCGCTATTTGAACATCCGCTCCGCCTCCAGCCCTTCGTACTCCCCCAATACCGATGACATCGCCTACCTCACCGCCGTCACCGAGGTCAACCAGGTGTGGAAGCATCCGGCGCGCGGCGGCTGGCCCGAGCAGCTCACCTTCTTCCCTGACCGCGTCCTGGATGTGGAGTGGTCGCCGCGCGGCGACGCCCTCCAGGTAAACAAGGTCCAGGGCGGCGACGAGCGCGGTCAACTCAACCTGAATGAACCCGAGGGCGCAAACATCACGGCGCTGACCGCGAATCCCAAGGTCATCCACGCCTTCGGCGGCTTCTCCCGCGACGGCGCCTGGATCTGCTACTCCTCCAACCAGCGCAGCGAGCGCCTGTTCGACGTCTACGTGATGGAGCTGGCCACCCGCCAGGCGCGCCGCGTCTACGCCGGCGACGAGAACTTCTACGCCCACTCCTTCTCTCCCGACGGCCGCTACGTGCTGGCCACGCGCGCGCGCTCCAGCTACGAGAATGACCTGTTTCTCCTCGACACCCAGAGCGAAAGCGTCGTCCACCTGACGCCGCACACCGGCGACGCCGTCTATCGCGACATGGCCTGGCTGCCCGACGGCTCCGGCTTCTACCTGGCCTCCAACCAGGGCCGCGACAAGTTCAACCTCGCCTTCTTCGACCTGCGCCGCAAGCGCCTCGACTACATCGAGGACTCGCCCCACGACCTGGACGGGGCCACCGGCATCGCCCTCGATCCTGCCGGCGCCCAGCTCTTCTATGCCTGGAACCAGGCAGGCGCGTCTTCGGTGCGCATCCGCAACCTCAAGACCAACCACGTGCAGATATTCCGCGGGCTGCCGCCCGGGGTGGTGGGCCGGGGCTCGTTCAATGCCGACGGCTCCAAGGTCGCCTTCTCCTACTCCTCCGCCACCATCAACGGCGACGTCTGGGTGCTCGACTTCAAGCAGGACCGCGCCTCGCAGGTCACGCACTCCACCCGCGCCGGCATCCCCTCCGCGAGCTTCGTCGCGCCTGAGGCGGTGACCTACAAGTCTTTCGACGGGACTGAGATTCCCGCCTTCCTCTACCTGCCCAAGGGCGCGGTGAAGGACGGCAAGCTGTCGGCCATCGTGAACTTCCACGGCGGGCCAGAGGCGCAGGAGCGCGCCGGCTTCAACGCCATCTACCAGTACTTCCTGAACCGCGGCTACGCGGTGCTGGCGCCCAACATCCGCGGCAGCTCGGGCTTCGGTAAGCAGTACCTGGACATGGACAACTACAAGAAGCGCCCCGATGCCATCAAAGACGCCGCCTTCGCCGCCGACTATCTGAAGTCCACCGGCTACATCGATGCCAAAAAGATCGCGGTGATGGGCGGCAGCTACGGCGGTTTCATGGCGCTGGCCCAGGCCACCATGTATCCCGAGCGCTGGGCCGCGGTGGTGGACATCGTGGGCATCTCCAACTGGTCCACGTTCTTCAAGTCGACCGGCGCCTGGCGGCGCTCGCACCGCGCCAACGAGTACGGCGACCCGGAGAAGGACCCGGAGTTCATGAAGTCCATCTCGCCCATCAACTTTGTGAAGAACATCCGCGCGCCGCTCATCGTCATCGCCGGCGCCAACGATCCCCGCGTCCCCAAGGGCGAGGCCGACCAGATGGTGGAGCAGGTGCGCGCCCGCGGCGTCCCCGTGGAGTACATCTCCTTCCCCGATGAAGGACACGGCATGGCCAAGCGTCCCAACCGCATCCGCGGCTACACCGCCATCGCGGATTTTCTGGACAAGTACCTGCGCAACACGCCCGACTCCCCACGTTAGCGCCCAAACCCGGGGCGCCCCGCAGAGCGGGGTGGGGCACCTACTGCTTCTTCTTCTTTCCGAAGATGCCGCCGAGCATGCCGCCCACACCTTCCGCGGGGGCGCTCACCGTGTTGCTCATGGCGCCGGCGACGTCGGGCAGGAAGATGGGCGCGGAAGTGGTGCCCTGGACCAGGAAGGGGAGAGTGCCCTGCGACCTTCCCAGGCTGGTGATCTGCGACATGCCGCCCATCATGCTGCCGGCGCCGCCCGTGAGCTTGGCGTTCATCTTGAAGTTGAGGGCGTTCGAGGGGCTGATGGTGCCGGCCCCGGTCACGGTTCCCAGGCTGGGGACCACAATGGTGAGGCCATCGGCGCGGATGCCGTCCGGTCCCACGCGCACCGACGAGGCCAGGGTCTGGATAGCGGTGTCCGCGCCGCCGCGCGCGCCCGCCAGCGCTCCCATCCCGCCCAGCTTGGAGCCGAGGTTGAAGCCTTTCAGCGTGGAATTCGCGACGCGGACCGGGCCGGTGATCACCAGGCGGTCGAGGGGACCGTCAATGGAGAGGTTGGCCGTAGCCGTTCCCCCTTGCAGGGACGAACCGGAGGGCAGCGACACCCCCACGGCGGGGAGCGCGCTTTCCACGTCGTTGACCGGCAGCCCCTCGGCGCGCAGCTTCATGTGCACCACGGGGGTTTCGCCCCGGGTCTCGAACTTGCCGGTGAGCTTGGCCAGGCTCTTGCCCACGTGGATGTCGCCTCGGGTCAGCGTGCCCGCCTGGCGTTCCAGGTCCAGGCTGGTGGCATAGTCGAAGGTCAGCGGCTGGCGGGCGGGACCGCCGCCGCGCACCAGCTTCAGTCGGCTGGCCGTGGCTTTGCCCTCCATCTCGGCCGTCTCCCCGTCCGAATGGATCTTGCCGGAGTAATCCACCAGGCCCGCGATGCCGGAGGCCGGGTCCAGGAATCCGGTGGCGCCCAGGTCCATGTGCTCGACGGCGATGTCGGCTTCGAGCGGCGTGCGCGCGGCGTCGGTGCGGTCCACCGGGCCCGCCTTGCCTTCGAGCTTCATCGTTCCCCCGCCCGGGGTTTTGGCCTTCATCTGGAAGGGCATGCTCGAGGTCAGGGAGAGGTTCTCGACCGTGATGTTCACATCCTCATAGGTGTGGGTCTTGCCGCGCGCTCCCGTGCGCCCCACGGTGAGCCGGCTGTTCTCGATGGTCAGGACGCCCACGGAGAAGTCGCCGGCCGCGGCAGGCGGCTTTTTCTCCGTTGCCTTCTCCGCGCTGCCCAGCGTGGAAAAATTCCATGTGCCCGCC
>CBRAFF010000250.1:0-3111 GCA_967755155.1 uncultured bacterium | reverse complement strand
CCTCCATCTTCCCCGGCGCGCGCAACAAGTTCGGCGACCCCGTCCACGTGGACGACGTGGCCGTGGATTTCCCCAAGCTCAAGATCCTGCTGGCGCACGGCGGACGGCCGCTGTGGATGGAGACGGCCTTCTTCCTGGTGCGGCGGCATCCCAACGTCTATCTCGACGTCAGCGGCATCCCGCCCAAGTCGTTGCTGAAGTATTTTCCCCGCCTGGAGGAGATTGCCGCGAAGACCTTGTTCGGCACCGACTGGCCGGGACCGGGCGTGCCCGACATCAAGAAGAATCTGGACGATTTCAAGGCGTTGCCGCTCCCCGAGGCGGCGCGGGAGCAGATCCTCTCCCGGACGGCGCTCACCCTCTGGCCGGCGTGATTGTGCCGCCCCTAAAGGGGCTCCCTCGCTTCCTTGCCGTTACCCAGCGCTTACGCGCTGGGCTAGCTCAAATGCCGCCCGCCAGGGCGGGCTGGAGCTTGTGCGCGGTCAAAGCCCGTTTCTAGGCGAATGGTTTCGGTGGTGACGTCCCAGTCTTCTTTTCTGGCGTTTGAGTGCTCCCTCAAGACTTGCTTCTGGTTCCCAGTTGCGTGGAGCGGCCACCGACCCTGCCCCGAAAGGGGCGACATTTGTGTTAGCCCAGCGCGTAAGCGCTGGGTAAGGGCGGGTTGAGAGGGGAGCCCCGTAGGGGCGGCACAAGGGGCTTGGCCGCAAAGAAAAAGGCCTGCGTCCGAAGACGCAGGCCGGGAAGAAACAGCTGGGCCTAGCCCTTGCTAGTCGTTGCCCTTGGTTGCGGCAGGCTTGGCCTTGGGCATGGCCTTGGCCTTAGGTTGCGGCCCGGCCAGCTCGTCGGCCAGTTCGGTGGCGCCGTAGATGTTGCGCAGCGCCTCGCTGATGCCGCGGGCGTCCACGGACACGGAGCGCCCGATGGCGTCCGAGTACATGAAGTTCCAGGGCAGCGACTGGATGTTGCCGTCGAAGATGATGCCCACAACTTCGCCGGCCTTGTTGACCACCGGGCTGCCGGAGTTGCCGCCGATGATGTCCGGCGTGGAGATGAAGTTGAACGGAGTGTTGAGGTTGACCTTGGCCTTGTTCTTCATCCAGCTCTCGGGAAGCTGGAAGGGGTCCTTGTTGCCCTTCTCGGCGGCGCGCTTGTAGGCCCCGCCGATGGTGGTGAAGTAGGGAACCTTGGTGCCCTTGGGGACGATACTGCCCTGGCCGTCCTCCACGAAGCCGCGGACCGCGCCGTAGCTCAGTCGCAGGGTGAAGGTGGCGTCGGGAGGCATCTGCAGGCCGCCGGCAGCAAACTTGGCCTTGGACAGCCGCCCGCCGTTGCGGCGCACGACGGCGTCCACCTGGTCGTCGAACTGCTTGCGCACCTTGCGGGCCTCGCCGTCAATGGCGCGCATCAGCGCGATGAGCGGATCCGAGCTGGCCTCCACCGCCGCCGCGCCGCCCGCGTAGAGCTGCTTGCGCACGGCTACGTCATCCAGCTTGGTGTTGGCCACGGCGTCCTTGGCGACCTCGGCGGGCGATTTGCCGCCCAGCACCTGCTTCACCGCCGTGTGATCGGCGCCCAGGTTGTCCTGCATCTCGGTCAGGGACTCGGTCAGGAGCACGGTCTCCAGCGACTTGTACACCGGGGCCGTGGAGAACAGTTGCTGCTCGAGCGAGGGCAGGCCGGAGTCGCGATACTCGCGCAGGCGCTCCCCGTTGGGTTTTTGCTTTTCCGCAGTGGCCCGCAGCAGGGCGCGGGCGAAGAAGCCCAGGGCGCCGCGGAATCCGGCGCGCCGCTCCAGGAAGGTGAGCGGGAAGTAGATCTCCTTCTGCGCGGCCATGGCCTTGGCCACTTCCTCCCAGGCAGCGCCGAACTCGGCCTTCTTGGCGGGGTCGGCCTCCACCGTGGCCCGCAGCTTCTTCTCCGCCGCGGCCTTGGCGGCCATGAGCTTGGGATCGAGCAGGCCGCCCTGGTATCCGGTGACCGCCTTGAAGGAGTTCTCGATGCCGAAGATGTCCTCGCGGGCGATGCGGGCATTCTCCTCCGACTCGGCGGCGAAAGCTTTCAGCGCCGCCAGCCGCTGCTTGTAGGACTTGAGCTGGAAGGGATAGGCGACGTCGCGGGAGAACTCCAGTTGCGCCAGGGTGTTGTCCCGCCCGGTGGAGCCGGGATTGCCGGGGACGAACACCAGGTCGCCCTGGCGCACGCCGGTCCGGGTCCACTTGAAGAAGTGCTCCAGGTTGGCCGGCTTGTCGTTCTCATAGACTCGGAAGAAGGTGACGTCCAGGTCGTAGCGCGGGAACTCGAAGTTGTCGGGATCGCCGCCGAAGAAGGCGATCTGGAACTCGGGCGCGAACACCAGGCGGACGTCGGTGTACTTCTTGTACTTGTAGAGGTGGTAGCGGCCGCCGGAGTAGAAGGTGATGACGTCGCAGCGCAGGTGGGTCGAGTCGGCGCACTCTTTCTCGATGGCCGACATGGTGGCGCGCTGCGCCTGTCCAGCCTCGGCCACGGACATGCCGGGCTTGGCCGCGGCGTTGACCTTGTCAGTGACGTCCTCGATGCCCATGAGCACGTTCAGCTCCAGGTCGTGGCACTTGGCCTCTTCGGCGCGGGTGCGGGCGTAGAAGCCGGTCTTCATGTAGTCGCGGTCCTTGGTGGCGAGCGACTGGACGCAATCCGCGCCCACGTGATGGTTGGTGAAGGTGAGGCCGTCGGCGGAGACGAACGAACCCGAGCCGCCGTTATTGAAGCGCACCGAGGAGAGCCGCACGTGGTCGAGCCAGGTGTCGGTGGGCTCGAATCCGTACTTGGCCTTGATCTTCTGCTTGGGCGCGGCGTTGAACAGCCACATGCCTTCGTCCGCCACGGCGGCGGCGCTCAAAAACAGCAGCAGGAATAGGGCGAGGGAACGCTTGATCATAGTAGAACTCCAGGAGGCGGCCCACGGATGCGTGCGCCGCGGATTGTGTAACCCACTGAATATACAGCGGCTAGCGGGACCGCGCAACGGCGAGGCGTTTGGCCCGGAAGCGGAAACCACGCGTGGGGCAGCGCTTTCCGCCGGTTGGAAACGGGCGCGGGTTGGAGTATAAAAATAGGTGCCCGTCGTTCGAC
>CBRAFF010000249.1:0-3111 GCA_967755155.1 uncultured bacterium | reverse complement strand
CCGCTCGGCACCTACCGCGTGCAGGGAAACCTGATCGTGGTGCAGCCGGGGCCGGAGTCCTACCACGCCAGCCAGAGCGCGCGCGTCCGCCTGGCCGACGGCAAGGTCGCCAGCCTGGTGGCCGACGCCAACGGCAAGAGCCTCGATTCCTACGAGCTGGAGCCGCAACTGGTGACCGCGCTCTTCGACTCCGAGCAGCGCTCCAAGCGCCGCCTGATCAGCTACGACGACCTCCCCAAGGTGCTGGTGGACGCGGTGCTGGCCATCGAGGACCGCCGCTTCTTCCAGCACAGCGGCGTCAACTTCTTCCGCCTGGCCGAGGCCGCCTGGGTGGACTTCCGCGAGGGCAGCCGCGGCCAGGGCGGCTCTACCTTGACCATGCAGATCTCCCGCGGCTTCTTCCTGACCCGGGAGAAAACCATCCGCCGCAAGCTGACCGAGATGCTCATCGCCGTCCAGTTGGAGGAGCGCTTCTCCAAGAAGCAGATCTTCGAGCTCTACGCCAACCAGGTGTACATGGGGCAGCGGGGCTCGTTCGCCATCACCGGTTTCGGCGAGGCCGCGCGCGCCTACTTCAACAAGGACGTGCAGAACCTCACGCTGCCGGAGGCGGCGCTGCTCGCAGCCGTCATCCAGCGGCCCAACTATCTCTCGCCCTACAGGAACCCGGAACGCGCGCTGGAGCGCCGCAACCTGGTGCTGGAGGGCATGTTCGAGATGGGCTCCATCAACCGCGAGGACGCCGACCGCGCCAAAGCGGCTCCCCTCAAGCTGGCGCCGCTCAACGTCGAGGCCAGCGACGCTCCCTACTTCGTGGACCTGGTGAAGGACAACCTGCTCAACAAGTACAGCGAGCGCGACCTCAACGAGAACGCCTACCGCATCTACAGCACCATCGATCCCGACTTGCAGCGCGCCGCCGCCGAGGCCGTGGCCGAGGGCATGAAGAGTGTGGACGCCCAGGTGAAGGCCAAGCGCACCCGCCGCGTCAAGGTGGGCTCGCGCACCGAGACCAAGGTGCTGGCCGGGCCCCCGGCCCAGGTGGCCCTGGTGGCCCTGAATCCCCACACCGGAGAGGTGGTGGCGCTGGTGGGCGGCCGCAGTTACGGCTGGAGCCAGCTCAACCACGCCCTGGCCAAGCGTCCCACGGGCTCTGCCTTCAAGCCCTTCGTTTACGCCGCCGCCATCAACAGCGCCGTCACTGGCGCCCAGCCCATCGTCACCCCGGCTACGCTGCTGGACGACTCTCCCACCACCTTCAACTTCGGCGACCAGATCTATGAGCCGCGCAACTACCAGGAGGAGTATCACGGGCCGGTGACCGCCCGCTACGCGCTCGCCCTCTCCCTCAACAACGCCACCGTGAAGCTGGCAGAGATGGTGGGCTACGACAAAGTGGCCGAGCTGGCGCGCGCCGCCGGAATCACCTCGGCGCGGGCCACGCCCGCCGTCGCCCTGGGCGCCTACGACGCCACACCCCTCGAAGTGGCCGGCGCTTATACCGTCTTCGCCAACGGCGGCGTGCGCGTAGCGCCCCTGATGGTCAATTCCGTGCGCGACGCCAAGGGCGGAGTGATCGAGGACTTCCGCCCCGAGCGCCGCCAGGTGCTGGACCCGCGCGTGGCCTACGTGATGACAGACATGCTGGCGGGCGTGGTCAACTTCGGCACCGCCGCCGGCGTGCGCGGGCGCGGCTTCAGAGCTCCCGCCGCCGGCAAGACCGGCACCTCGCACGACGCCTGGTTCGCCGGCTACACCTCCAACCTGCTGTGCATCGTCTGGGTGGGATACGACGATTACAGCGACCTGCGGCTTTCCGGCGCCAACACCGCCGCTCCCATCTGGGCGGAGTTCATGAAAAAAGCCATCGCCCTGCCGCAGTACAGCCGGGTTTCCGGATTCCCCGCACCTTCGGGCGTGATCGGCGTGAAGCTGGACAAGGCCACCAACCTGCTCTCCACCGACGCCTGCCCGGACGCCTATTACGCCGCCTTCGTCGCCGGCACCGAGCCCAAGGAGAACTGCGAGCACTCGCTGGCCAACCTGCACAACCTGCTCGGACGCCTGATCGGCCTGGGACAGAAACCTTCCGCCCCGGATGCGGTGTCCAATAGTCAGCCGCCGCAGCAGGCCGGGCAGGCGGAGGAGCCGGGGAAGAAGAAAAAGGGCTTCTTCGGAAGACTGTTCGGGGGCTCTCAGGACGAGAAGAAACCCGAGCCGCTGCCCGCGCCTGCGGCCCCTGCTCCTCCGCCCCCACCGGCGACGGGGCAGCCGCCGCCGCGGTAGAATCGCACTGGAGGTCGCCATGCCCCGCTGGGTCTGGACTCTCTGCTTCGCGCTGTTCGCCCTTCCCGCCTTCGCGCAGAACCCTCTGGTCCCTGTTCCGGCTTCCGACGACACGGCTACGGCGCCGCCGCAACTGCTGCGGGCCGCACCCCCGTCCGCCAACGCCTCAGCGGAAGAACTGGAGACGCGCGGCGACATCCTGCGCGCGGAAAAGGCCTACGCCGACGCCATCGACTATTACCGCGCCGCGCTAGCCAAGAAGGAGAGCGCCGTCCTGCACAACAAGAGCGGGATCGCCCAACTCCTGATGCTGCACTATGACAAGGCAAAGAAGGAGTTCGAGCGCGCCATCAAGCGCGACCCCTTCTACGCCGAGGCCTACAACAACCTGGGGGTGGTGAATTACAGCCAGCGGGACTACAAGCGGGCCATCCGGCGCTATCAGAAGGCACTGGAGCTGCGGGAGACCTCTGCCTCCTTCCACAGCAACCTGGGAACGGCCTATTTCGCGCGTAAACAGTACGACATGGCCAGCACGGAATACCTGCGCGCCCTGGAGTTGGACCCCGACATCTTCGAGCGGCAGTCGGCCG
Organism: uncultured bacterium; assembly: GCA_967755155.1. Taxonomy (GTDB): domain Bacteria; phylum Acidobacteriota; class Terriglobia; order Terriglobales; family Acidobacteriaceae; genus DASYVL01. Next base: position 232 of record CBRAFF010000249.1, on the reverse strand, counting down.
CCGGGGTCTCGGCGCGCCTGCCCTCGCCCAGCGAACGCGCCCGCTTCTCCTACGTCATCGCCAAGATGTACGCCAAGAGCGGCAACGCCGAGCGCTGCCTGCTCTACCTGAAGCGCGCCATGGAGGCGGGCTACGCCGGCATGAGCGACGTCTACAAAGACGAAGAGTTCACCCAGGTCCGCAAGGACCCGCGCTTCACCGAACTCATGGCCTCCAAGCCGGTCGCGGTTCC
>CBRAFF010000248.1:0-3118 GCA_967755155.1 uncultured bacterium | reverse complement strand
TTCGCCGGAGCTCATCTTCCGGCTGGACCGCTCGGGCCCCTATCAGGCGCGGGTGGAGGAGTTGCTCAAGCGTGTGGAAAAGAGGAAGAAGCGGGCGGAGAAGAGAAGTAAAAAGTAAAACGGAAAAAGTGAAGGCGGCGGAAACGTTGCCGGCGAGACGCCGGCGCTACCCCTGATAGACTCAATCGCTTATGGTTGACCGAAAAGCGGCGCGGGTAGAGATGCTGACCGTGGCCGGCTTCTGCGCGTTCCTGTTCTTTTTCGGACTGGGAGCCTTCGGCCTGGTGGGCCCGGACGAGCCGCGCTACGCGCAGGTGGCGCGCGAAATGCTCGCCCGGCACGAGTTCACCACTCCCATCCTCTACGGCCAGCCCTGGCTGGAGAAGCCCGTCCTCTACTACTGGCGGGCCATGTTCGCCTTCGAGCTATTTGGAGTGAAGGACTGGGTGGCGCGCCTGCCCTCGGCGACCTTCGCCACCGCCCTGGTGGCCATCATCTACTTCCACATGCGGCGCTTCCGCGCCGGGGCGCAGTTGAATGCCGCGCTCATCACGGCCTCGGCGGCGGCGGTGCTCGGCTTCGCCCGCGGCGCCTCCACCGACATCCAGATCGCCGCCCCCTTCGCCATCGGCATGCTGGGCTGGATCGCCTGGCACGACACCGGAAAGAAATTCTGGCTGGTGGACTTCTACTTCTTCATGGCCATCGGCACGCTGGCCAAGGGCCCGGTGGCGCCGGCGCTGGCGGCGATGATCGTGGTGGTCTTTGCCGCGGCCCGCCGCGATTGGCGCCTGGTGCTGCGGACGCTGTGGCTCCCCGGCATCGTTCTGTACTCCATCGTGGTGCTGCCCTGGTACGTGAGCGTGTATCTGGACAACCCGGAGTTCTTCCGCGTGTTCATCGTGGAACACAACCTGGCGCGCTACAGCAGCAACATGTTCCAGCATCCCCAGCCCTTCTGGTACTACCTGCCGGTGCTCGCGCTGAGCCTGGCGCCGTGGACGGTGCTGGCGGGCGCCGCCTTTGTGGACGCGCTGCGCCGTTGGCGCGCGCGCTTGCTCAAGCCCGGGGCGGCGGAGAACAACTTCCTGGTGTTTCTGACGGTGTGGGCGGTGGTGCCCATCGTGTTCTTCTCCCTTTCGGGCGCCAAGCTTCCGGGATACATCCTGCCGGCCATACCGGCGTGGACGCTGCTGACCGCCGAGTACCTGCACCGGCGGGAGCAGGACCTGGGAGCGCTGCCGCTGGTGCTGCTGCACTGCGCCTGGACGGCGGTCATCGTGCTGGCGGGACTGCTGTTCCCCTCGTACCTGCTGCGCAGCGCGGGCGAGTCCACGGCCTCTACGCAGGCCTGGCTGATCGCCGGCGGCTTTGCCATGCTCGCGTTCTTCGCGATGCTCGTGACCTTGCGGCGCAAGGGATTGGCGATGGCCCGCTTCGTCACTCTGGTGCCGGTGATCGTGCTGATGGCGTTCATACTGCGGGTGGCAGCGCCGGCCGTAGACGCGAAGTACTCCACCCGTCCGCTGGCGGCGGAGATCGCCGCGCTGGAGTCGAAGCCGGCGGAGCTGGCGGTGCTGGGAGCGCCGCGGGACGTGGAGTACGGCCTAGCCTTTTATCGCGATCAGGTGGTGCGGCGATACGAACGCGGGGAGATCCCCGCCGCTGATCACCTGGTGATCGCGCCCGAGGGCGCGCGCGCCAAGCTGGAGCGGTGGGTGCCGGGGAGGAGGGTGTCGCGCGTGGGCGGCTTCCCGGCGCGGAGGCTGGAGTATTTCTGGGTGTCGACGCCTCCGCCCGGCCACTAGATGACGCCTGTGGTTCCAGGCTTTGCCTGGGGGAGCGGAGGTCGTCTAGACTCGGGGTTTGCGAACCAGAGCCGCCACATCACCTTCATCCCGCAGAACGGGCCGGGCGGCGCCGCCGGTTCCCAGGAAGGCTCCAGCCGTGGAGATCCTCGACCTCAGGCACTTTCGCTCCGCCGACCTTCGTCCGCTCATGGAGGAAGAGAGCGCGGTGTGGTCCAAGCAGCTCGACTGGGATTACGGACCCTCGGCGGAGATGATCCTGCGCTACCTGGACGCCCGCATCCTGCCCGGCTATGCCGCGGTGGAAGAGGGCAGCCTGGCGGGCTACACCTTCTTCGTCTATGAAGGCAGCAAGGGGATCATCGGCGACCTGTTCGTGCGCGAGCCGGCGGCGGCGCAGGCGGCGGCCAACGGAGCGCAGTCGCTGGGCGAGCGGCTGCTCGGCCACGTGATCGAGACACTGCAGAACTCCCCCGGCATCCATCGCATCGAGGCGCAACTGCTGCCGCACGCTGCCGGGTCGCTGGCCCGTCCCTTCACCCAGGGGGGCTTCCTGCGCCATCCGCGGCTGTTCATGAACCTGGCGCTGGGCGGAGAGAGCCTGGAGCCGCCGGCGCCGGCGGAGGTCGAGCTGCGGCCGTGGGCGGATGCGGACTTCCATGCGGCGGCGGCGGTGATCACCGCCGCCAACCGCGACCACCTGGACGCGGAGATCAACCACCAGTACCGCACGCGGAGCGGGTCGCTGCGCTTCCTGAACAACAACGTGCGTTTTCCGGGCTGCGGGGTGTTCGACCCCGGGTCGTCGCGGGTGGCGGTGCACAAGCCGTCGAAGAGCGTGGTGGGAGTGATCCTGTGCTCGCGGGTGAAGGAAGGCGTGGGACACGTGACCCAGGTGTGCGTGGTCCCCGAGCATCGCGGGGCGCGGATCGGGGAGGCGCTCGTGGCCGCGGCCGCCGCCAACCTGGAGAGCCGGGGGTTTGGCGCGCTCTCGCTCACCGTCACCGAAGCCAACCGGCGCGCGGTCGAGCTCTACCGCCGGCTGAAGTTCGAGCCGGTGAAGGTGTTTGACGCGTTCGTGTGGGAAGGGTGAGGGACTCGGGTGATTGGGTGATTTGGCGATCGGGTGATCTGGCGATCGGGTGAACTGGTGATCGAGTGATCTGGTGATCTGAAGTCAAAAGCACAAGTCAAACATCACACATCGCCCGATTACGCATCGCCCGACCGCACATGGCCCGATGGTCAGCGGCGCAGCAGGTACATGAACCAGCCGGCGGCGAGCACTCCTCCCAAAAAAGTGAAGAAGC
>CBRAFF010000247.1:0-3141 GCA_967755155.1 uncultured bacterium | reverse complement strand
CGGGCCAGCTCACCTTCGTGGCCAACCCGAAATACGCCGCGGATGCCAAGACCACGCGCGCCTCGGCGGTCATCGTCGCCGAGGACTTCCCTGCCCTGGCGACGGCGACCTTGCGCAGCAAGAATCCCTACCTGGACTTTGCGCGGGCGCTCGAGCTCTTCTACCAGCCGCCGCAGTACGCTCCGGGCGTGCATCCCACGGCGGTGGTTCATCCCTCGGCCAAGATCGGCAAGGGGGCTTCCATCGGACCCTACGTGGTGGTGGACGAGGACGTGGAGATCGGCGAGGGCTGCGTGCTGCTGGCGCACGTCGTCATTTACCGCGGGGCGCGCATCGGGAGCAACTTCTTCGCGCACGCCCACGCGGTGGTGCGCGAGCACTGCCGGGTGGGCTCGAACGTCATCCTGCAGAACGGCGCGGTCATCGGCGCCGACGGCTTTGGCTTTGCCAAGGACAACGAGAACCGGTGGCACAAGATATTGCAGTCCGGTCCCGCCGTCCTCGAGGACGACGTGGAAGTGCAGGCGCTGGCCTGCGTGGACCGCGCCAGCGTGGGCGAGACCCGCGTGTGCCGCGGCGCCAAGATCGACAACCTGGCCCAGGTGGGCCACGGCTCCCGCGTGGGCGAGCACACCATGGTCTGCGCTCAGGTGGGACTGGCCGGCTCCACCGTCGTCGGCAAGCACGTGATCCTCGCCGGACAGGTGGGTGTCGCCGGGCACTGCCACATCGGCGACGGTGTGGTCATCACCGCGCAGAGCGGCACCCACGGAGACATCGAGCCCGGCGCCATGGTCAGCGGCTCTCCCGCTTTCGATCACAAGGTGTGGTTGCGCAGCATGGCGCTGTTGCCCCGCCTGCCCGAGATGGCCCGGGCCCTGCGGTCGAAAAAGGAATCCCCGCGGAGTTGATGGCTCAGTGGGGCGTCGACCCCACGCTGATGGCCGGCTGCGCGGGCACTTGGCCGGCGTCCCCGGCTGAAGACGACCCGGCCTCAGCCCGTCGCGGAGCGGAGGCCGGCAATCCCAGCCAGGCGGCGCGGCGGGCGCGCTGCGCCGGCGTCACCTGCTCCAGGTCCTGGATGGCGAACTGCTCCTCTTCGTGGCCGCCCAGGCGCAGCTTGAGCTCGCGCGAGCCCTTGCGCCCCGTCACCCGCAGGCGCAAGGTGTCGCCCAGGCGCATGGTGGAGAGCACGTCCTCGACTTCCGAAGAGGCGGGCTTGCCGTCGATGGCCAGGATGGTATCGCCCGCCACCAGTCCCAAACGGTCGGCCTCGCTCAGGTTCTCCACCGAAACCACCACCGGCGGCGCGTCGAAGTTCTTCACCGAGGTGAATCCGGGATGGGGCACGGTGATGCGTGTGCGCACCAGCTTGAGCCCCACGGTCCCGAGCAGTGGATTGTAGGGCGGCTCCGCCACCCCGCTCACGTAGTCGCGGAAGAAGGCGGAAAAATCGGAGGCGGTGACGGCCTCTGCCGCCACGCGCACTCCGGTGGATTCCTCGAAGGGGCGGCCCTGGTTGGCGTACTGCGTGTTCATCCACTGGAAGACGTCGCGCAGCGACTTCTGCCCGCCCGTCCGCTCCCGCACCGCCAGGTCCAGCAGCACGCCCAGGATCTCGCCCTTGTTGTAGTAGGAGATGCTGCGCTCGGGCACGCGGTACTGGGGATACTTGTCGAACCAGGTGTCCAGGCTCGATTCCTCCACCGACTGCCGCAGGTGCGCCGGGCGCAACTCCAGGGTGCGGATCTCCTGGGTCAACAGCTCCAGGTAGCGGCGCTCGTCCAGCAGCCCGGCGCGCAGCAGCAGGCTGTTGGCCACGGTGCTGGTCACGCCCTCGCAGAACCACAGCGAGGTGGTGTAGTTCTCGCGGGTGTAGTCAATGGGGTCGAGCGAGCGCGGCCGGATGCGCTTCACGTTCCACAGGTGGAAGAACTCGTGCGCCGTCACTTGTTCCAGGAAGAGGTAGTCTTCGCGCAAGCGGTCGGCGCTCACGTCGATGGCGGTGGAGTAGGCGTGCTCCATGCCGCCGCCCCCCGGGCCGTGCGGAAAGTGGTAGAGGAACAGGTACTCGGTGAAGGGACGGTCCCCCATCCAGCTCACGCCGGCGGCGACGATCTTCTCGACCGTCTGCTTGAGCAGGCCCATGTCGTAGTCGGCGGGGTCGGCATCCACCACCACGTGGTAGGTGGCGCCGTCCTGGTCGAAGTACACGTCCCGGAAGGTCCCGATCTCCACCGGGCCGTCCACCAGCCGATCGTAGCTGCGCGCGGTGAACACCGCCCGGTGGCCGGTGACTCCCGGGCGCAGCGAGGGCAGCGCGGTGGCGATCTTCCAGTTGGAGGGGAAGTCGGTGAAGGTCACGGTCATGGGCGAATCGCGCGCGTCCACGGGATACATGAGGATCTGCGCCAGGTTGAAGAAGGCGTGCTCGGTGGTGAGCTGGGCGCCGTAGGGTCCGGGCTGGTCGGCCAGGATGTCGTACTCCACCTCCGCGCCGCTCTCGGCTCCGCTGATGCGCCAGGTGGTCTTGTCGATCTTGCGCACCGGCAGAGACTCGCCGGACCCGTTCACGGCCGTCACCCGGCGCACGTTCTGGGCAAAGTCGCGGATCTGGTAGAGCGCGTTCCACACCGGCAGCTGCACATCGCGCTCCGCCGAAGTGCCCGCCAGGTGGATGCGCACGTGCACCAGATGCTCCCCGGCCTTGGCCAGCGAGACGTAGTAGTCCACGGGCGGCGCAGGAGCGGCCAGCGCCGGGCAGACCAGAACGAAGAGCAGAAGTGGAAGAGCGAAGCGTTTCCAGGTCACGCGCTGGCAGGAACCTCGAAGTGGGTTTTTAGGCGCAGGGGGAGTTTTTCATAGATGCCGCCGAATCCGCCATTGGAAAGGATGGCAACCACGTCGCCCGGCCGCAGCTCGGGGACCACGGCGGCCACGATGGCATCGGCGTCGGAAAGCTCGCGGGCATGCCTGCCGGCTTTCTGCAGGCCTTCGACCAGGCGCGCGGTGGAAAGCCGCTCGGGCTCGGGGATGGCGTCGGCGCGAAAGACGGCGGCAATCACCACCTCATCGGCCATGCCCAGGCTGCGGTCCAGGTCGGCTTCAAAAACTCTCCGGCGCAGGGTGTTGGAGCGCGGC
>CBRAFF010000246.1:0-3144 GCA_967755155.1 uncultured bacterium | reverse complement strand
CGGTGATCTTTCCGTCTTCGAGCATGGCATTGATGACCAGGTTGCGGCGGCGCAGGGCACGCTCCGGGCTATGGATGGGCGAGTAGGCGTTGGGAGCCTTGGGCAGCGCGGCCAGCAGCGCGGCCTCCTCCAAGGTGAGGTCGCGGGCTCGCTTGTTGAAATAGAACTGCGAGCCGGCCTCAAAGCCGTAGGCGCCGTGTCCCAGGAAAATCTGGTTGCAATACATGGTGAAAATCTGGGGCTTGGTAAAGCGCCGCTCGATCTGCATGGCCAGCAGGATTTCCTGAAACTTGCGCCGGAAGGAGCGCTCGTTGGAAAGAAACAGATTGCGGGAGAGCTGCATGGTCAGCGTGGAGGCGCCCTGCGCCCGGGTGCCGGCGCGGACGTCCTGATAGGCCGCGCCCAGAAGGCGGTAGAAGTTGATGCCCCAGTGCTTTTCGAAGTCCTTGTCCTCGATGGAGAGCACGGCATCGCGCAGCACCGGGGGCAAGTCTTCGTAAGCGACGATCACGCGGCGCTGCACGGCAAAGGAGCCGATAGGACGTCCCTGGTCGTCGTAAACCTCGGTGATGGAACTGGGGCGGTAGTGCTCCAGTTCGCCCACTTCCGGGAGGTCGGTGGAATAGACGAGCAGCAGCCCGCCCACCGCGCCCAGCGTGGCGGCTACCAGCACCAGGAAGGCAAAAGCCACTCGTCCGACCAGACGCGCGCGTCCGACCTTGACCGGTGGGATGTCCGCGTAGAGTGATTCCATGAGTGCGTCTTCGGCGGGGGGAACAGGCTCAGAATAGCACGTAAATTAGGATGCCGCGAGAACGGTGCAGGATGCTTGCAGCAAGAAACAGGGAAGGGGGCGCGGCCCGGCCGAGGACGGCCGGGCCCCACACGGCTACTTGTGCTCTTTGATCAAGGTGAGGGCGCGGCGCAGGGCCTCATCCTCTTTGGGTGCTGCAGGAGCCGCGGGCTCATCGGGCGCTTCCACGCCGTCCTCGGGAGCTGCCAGGTCTTCGTCCGGGTCCACGACCAGGATGTTGGGGGTGACGGCTACATCCTGAATGGCCTTCCCGCCCGGCGAGTAGTACTTGGCGATGGAAAGGATGAGCGCGGAGCCGTCAGGAATTTCCAGAACCTTCTGGATGGAAGCCACTCCGAACGTGCGCGAGCCGACTACCTCGGCCCGAGCGTTCTCCAACAGCGCGGCGGCAACCACTTCGGCCGCGCCGGCGGTGCCGCGGTTCACCAGCACCACCACCGGCAAGCTGGTGACGGCGTCATCGTCTTCAGCGGTAAAGGTCTCACGCGGATACTTTTGTCCCTGCACGTAGGCGATCACGCCCCGCTTGAGGAACAGCCGGGAGGCGGCGATGCCTTCCGAGATCTCGCCTTCCGCGCAGTTGCGCAGATCGAGCACCAGTTGCCGCGCGCCCGCGCTCTCCAGCGAGCGAATGCGCGAGGACAGTTCCGACGCCTTGCCCTTGGTGAGCGAAACCGCCTTCACGTAGCCCACGTTGCTTTCCAGCATGCGCGACTGGATAGGCGGAACCTGCACCAGGTCGCGGCTGACGGTGATGCGCTGGGGCTCGGCACGGCGCACGCGCACGATGGAAAATGTGATGTTCGAACCCACCGGCCCGGGAGCCAGGTTGCGAATTTCGGCCAGCGACATATCACGCGTGCTGCGGCCGTCAATGGCTTCCACGACGTCGCCGCCCAGCACGCCCGCCTTGTCCGCCGGGCCGCCGGGGATCACGGCGACGATGGCCGCGTAGCCAAAGCGCTTGGAGAGCGTAGCTCCCAGTCCGGCTTTGCCGTCCTGCTTCTGCGCCGTGTACTGGCGGTATTCCGCGGCGTTCAGGTAGCTGGAGTTGGAATCCAGGGATTCGAGCAGGCCGTGAAGAGCGCCGTCGGTGACCTGGTTCAGGTCGCGCTCCTCCACGTAGTCGCTGCGAATGCGGGAAAGCACTTCGCTATACACGCCCAGTTGGCGATAGGCTCCCTCGCCACCCGCAGCCCGAACTCCCAAACCGCCCAGGATCGCAAACAACACCACCAGGGCTGAACTTCCCAGCACCACCGCTTTGAGCTTGTTGGACATTGACGCTTCTTTACCTTCCCGCCTGCGGAGAAAAAACTAGCCGCTGAGTGTCATTATATATGACGTTTCCGGCCGTCCAGGGTTGCTTCCCGAATGCAGGTATTTTCTGAAGCCGAAGTAAAACGGCAGCTCTCGCCCAAGCTGGCCATGGCCGCCATCGAGCAGGCCTTCCAGCGCGATTACCGGGCCACGGCCCAGATGCCGCCGCGGACGCACCTGCCCCTGTCCCGGGGCGGGGTGTTCCTGGTGATGCCCTGTCACGACCCGGCGGTGCCGGGAACCGGCGTCAAGCTGGTTACCGTGCTGGATTCGCCGCCGGAGGGCGTGGACCGCGTCCAAGCACAGTACTGCCTGTTCGATCCGGCTACGGGAGCCTTGCGCGCGCTACTCGCTGCCAACTACCTCACCGACATCCGGACCGCAGCTACATCGGCTGTGGCCACCCGGTTCCTGGGACGCCCGCAGGCAGCGACGCTGGGCATCTTCGGCACCGGGCGACAGGCCTGGGCGCATCTCATGGTGATGTGCGAACTGCGGGAGTTCCAACGCGTGTTGGTGTGCGGGTCGAGTCCGGCGCGCGGCGCGCAGTTCGCACGGCGCGCACAAGAGGAGGCAGGCATTGCCGTCGAGCTTGTGGATGCAGCCGGGTGTGCGCAGCAGTCCGACGTGATTTGTACCTGCACCACTTCTTCCACGCCCCTGTTCGACGGAAGGCTGCTGCGCCCGGGAACGCACCTAAACCTGGTGGGAGCGTTCCGCCCGGAAACCCGCGAGGTGGACGACGAAACCATCGCTCGCGCGCGGGTGCTGGTGGATACCTATGACGGCGCGCTGGCCGAAGCTGGCGACCTGCTCATCCCTCTGCGCAGCGGCCGCATCCTGCGCAGCCACATCGTCGCGGATCTGCACGAGATCGTCAGCGGGAAAACACCGGCGCGTACTCATGAAGGCGAGATCACGGTATTCAAAAGCGTTGGGTGCGCGCTGGAAGACCTGGTGGTAGCAACAGCGGTAGTAGACGCTGCCGGCGCAGCCTATGGCTTCCCCGC
>CBRAFF010000245.1:0-3147 GCA_967755155.1 uncultured bacterium | reverse complement strand
CAACGCGCACATCGCCATCAACAACGGGCTGGACATCATCCCCGTCATCAACAAGATCGACCTGCCCAGCGCGGAGGTGGAGCGGGTGCGGGAGATGATCGAGCACTCGCTCGCCATCGACGCCAAGGACGCCCTGCTGGTGAGTGCCAAGACCGGCGTGGGCGTGCCCGAGGTGCTGGAGGCGATCGTCCACCGGACGCGGCCGCCCAAGGGATCGCCCGATGCGCCGCTGCAGGCGCTGGTCTTCGATTCCTGGTTCGACCCCTATCGCGGGGTGATCGTGCTGGCGCGCGTGATGCAAGGCACGCTGAAGCGGGGACAGCGCATCCGGCTGTGGTGGAACGGGACGGTGTTCCAGGTGGAAACCCTGGGAGTGCTCACGCCTAAGCCGGTGGAGCTGGAGACGCTGTACGCCGGGGAAGTCGGCTTCCTGATGGCCAACATCAAGAACGTCGCCGACACCAAGATCGGCGACACCATCACCGACGACGCGCACCCGGCAATCGAGGCGCTGGCCGGCTTCGAGGAGATCAAGCCCATGGTCTTCGCCGGCCTGTACACGGTGGACGCCCACGAGCACACGCAACTGCGCGAGGCGCTGGAGAAGTTGCGGCTGAACGATGCCTCATTCTTCTTCGAGCCGGAAAGCTCGGTGGCGCTGGGCTTCGGCTTCCGCTGCGGCTTCCTCGGGCTGCTGCACATGGAAATCATCCAGGAGCGGCTGGAGCGCGAGTTCAACCTGGAGCTCATTACCACCGCGCCCAGCGTGCGCTACCACATCACCAAGAGCACCGGGGAGGTGCTGGACATCGACAACCCGTCGAAGTGGCCGCCGGCGGGCGAGATCAGCAAGGTGGAGGAGCCCATCATCACCGCCATGATCCTGACCAACGAGGAGTACGTGGGCGGGATCCTGAAGCTGGTGGAGGACAAGCGGGGGCGCCAGAAAGCGTTTGAGTACGTGAGCGCCAACCGCGTGATGCTGACCTACGAGCTGCCGCTGAACGAGATCGTGCTGGATTTTTACGACCGGCTGAAGTCGGTGTCGCGCGGGTATGCATCGCTCGACTACCACCTCTCGGGACGCTGGGAGTCGCCCATGTCGAAGCTGGACATCCTGGTGGCGGGCGAGCCGGTGGACGCGCTCTCGCTGATCGTGCATCGCGACTTCGCCTACGACCGCGGCCGCGCCCTGGTGGCGAAGATGCGGGAGCTCATCCCGCGACAGATGTTCGAGGTGGCCATCCAGGCGGCCATCGGCAGCAAGATCATCGCGCGGGAGACGGTGGCCGCCATCCGCAAGAACGTGCTGGCCAAGTGCTACGGCGGCGACATCACCCGCAAGCGCAAGCTGCTGGAGAAGCAGAAGGAAGGCAAGAAGCGCATGAAGCGCATCGGGCGCGTGGATATCCCCCAGGAAGCCTTCCTGGCAGTGCTGAAGGTCAGCGAGAACGAGTAAGGAAGCGGGCGCCGAACTGCCGCGCAGTTTGTGCAAAACCCCCGGTGGCTGTCCGGTCGCGGGGAATCCCGAGAAACCTCCATCCCTCTCGCACTAAGGCGATGTGTTATCAATAGTTTATGAGGTAGTCTGCGGTCGGCACTGCGGATTCGTGGAGGAGAGCGTCAACCCCGGGGCTTCCACAGGCTTTTCCACAGGGCGAGGAAGGCGAATTGCACTGCCGGGTCAGCGCGTCATGATGAAATTCACGGTGATCTGGGCCTCGACCTCGACGGCAACGCCGTTGAGCAGGTAGGGGCGGAAGCGCCACTGCGCGACGGCGGCGAGCGCGGCGTCGTTCAGAACGGGATGCGCGCTCGAGACCACGCGCAGGCTTTCCACCATGCCCTCCCTGGAGATCACCGCGTGCAATACCACCGGCCCCTGCGCGCCGATCTGCCGGGCGATGGGCGGGTACGTTGGCAGGACTTTGTAGACGACGTTGCCCTCAGTCACGATGGAGACGCGGCGCGCAACCGGCGCGGGCGGAGGCGTGGGGGGAACGACGGGAGCGGGCAGAAGCGGCCCCACGGAATCCCGCACGCCCCACTCGTAGCCGAGAGGCAGGTCGGGCCCTGAGCCTTCCGCGCTGGAGCCGCGCCCATCCGAAGTCGTGTCGGTGTGCTGCGGGATGGAGGGTGGCTGGGTAAGGACCAGGGTGTTGGCGTCATGGGACTGCCTCCCGCCCCCTCCTTGGCCGGGATGCGGGACGCCAAGTGGAAGCGGAGCGACCGGCGTGGTCACATTCCAAACCAGGCGGGGCAGCGCCTGGTTCTCCAGCAGCGGCAGCAGCACCAGGACTGCGATCGCCATCGCTTCCAGGGACAGGGAGAAGAGCGTGGTCCAGCGCTGGTTGGTTCGCACCCCGCCGGCAGACTCCAGCAGACTCTCTCGAAACATGTCACCCCTCCAGTGGTGTTGACTTAGACACCGAAGCGGCCGGGGCCGGCGCCCGGAGGGCGGTTGAGAGGTCCCCAAAAACGAAGCGGGCCGCCCGCAGGCGGCCCGGAAGACCCGGTGGTTCCAGGGATTCAGTTGGGCTTGGTGGGAGGAGGAGTAGTCGTAGTCGGGCGGCGTCCGGCGGCTCCGGTTCCGGCGCCGGGCCGGCCTCCGGCCGGGGCGGGCGGCGGCGCCACGCCCGACTGCCGGTTGTAGGCGTCGATGACCTCCTGGGTCACTTCTGCCGACTGGCTGGTCCAGGCGATGGGCTGAAACGGGCCGCTGTAGTTGATGATGAGGGCGAAGCCGTTCTCCTTGGCGTACTTGTCCATCACCGGCATGATCTTGCCCAGGATGCGGCTGATGAGCTCATTCTTCTGCGCTTCGAAGTCGGCGTTGGCGTCCTCGACCGTGCGCTGCAGGTTCTTCTGCTTTTGCTCGATGGTCTTCACCAGGGTGGCCCGCGCGTCGTCGTTCATGGTGTTGCCCTGGACGTTGAGCTGCTTCTTCTGGTCCTCGACTTCCTTTCCCAAGGCCTGAATCTGGTTCTGCTTGGGCTCGAAGCGCTGCTGCAGGGCCAGAACTTCGCGCTGCCCTTCGTTGCTGGCCAGGATGGCCTGCTCGATGTTGATGATGCCCACCTTGGTGGGCGGCGGCCCTGCCGGAGCCGGCGACGGAGCAGCCGGGCGGGCGGGGGTCTGGGCCAGCGC
>CBRAFF010000244.1:0-3148 GCA_967755155.1 uncultured bacterium | reverse complement strand
GGTAGCCGGGGCCGCCCATGCCGGTGCCCGCCGGGTCGCCGCCCTGGATCATGAAGTTGGGGATGACGCGGTGGAAGATGGTGCCGTCGTAAAGCGAGACGCCCGTCTTCTTGGCGTGGCTGGCGGGGTTGGTCCATTCCCGGGTGCCCTCGGCCAGGCCGACGAAGTTGGCCACCGTCTTGGGCGCCTGGTTGCCGAAGAGCTTGCAGGTGAGCTTGCCGGCGCTGGTTTCGATGACGGCGGTGGCGTCGCCGATCTTTTCCACCGGGGCAGGCTTCGCCGCTTCGGCAGCGGCCGGGGGCAGGCCAGTGCCGGCGTCGGACTTGGGCGGGCTGGACGTTTCGCAGGCCGTCAGCAGCAACAGGGTGGCGATCGCGGGCAGGACGGCGGCGCGGGAACGGTTCATGGCGATTCTCCTCCGGGCGACGATTCTACGGCTTTAGCTCGACCGTCTGCATTTCGTGGCTGACGCGCTCCACCTGACGGAAGACGCGCATCAGGTTCCCGCCCAGGATCTTGCGGACCTGCTCCGGGGTGTAGCCGCGGTCGAGCAGCGCTTGAGTGATCCTAGGGAGGTCGGCAGCGGAGTCCAATCCCTGGGGCAGGGAGGTGACGCCGTCGAAATCCGAGCCCAGGCCCACGTGGTCCACGCCCGCGACTTTGGCGATGTGGTCGATGTGAGCGATGAGCGAGTCGAAGGGCGGGCGCGGGATCTTGGCTGCCCACTCCTTTTCTAAAGCGGCCTCGGCGGCGTAGGGCACGAAGGCGACGTTGTGCTCTTTCTTGTACTTTTTCTCGAAGGCGGCGGTGGCGGCGTCGCGTTCCGGCTTCTGCGCCCGGTAGGCGTCGAGGAACTTCTGGTCGAGGAAGGCGGAGAAGAAGTTCACCATGACCACGCCGTCGTTGCGGGCGACGGCGCGCAGCATGTCGTCGGTCATGTTGCGGGGATGGTCGTTGAGGGCGCGCGCGGAAGAGTGCGAGGCGATGACGGGAGCGCGGCTGATGGTCAGCGTCTGGTAGAAGGTCTTGTCGGAGACGTGGGAGACATCCACCATCATGCCCAGGCGGTTCATCTCCTGCACCACTTCCTTGCCGAAGGGAGTGAGGCCGTTGTGATGCGCGACCTTGGGATCGTTGATGTCGCCGGAGGAGTCGGCCCACTCGTTGGTGTTCGACCAGGTGAGGGTCATGTAGCGGACGCCGAGGCGGTAGAAGTCGCGCAGCAGGCCCAGGTCGTTCTCGATGGCGTGGCCGCCCTCGATGCCCATGAGCGTGGCCAGGCGGGGACGCTTGCCGGAGCGCGCGGCCACGATGTCGCGCGTGCTGAAGGCCATCACCATCTGGTCGGGATGCTTGGCCGCCTGCCCGTAGACGGAGTCGATGAGCAGCATGGCGTGCTGCGCGTACTGCCCCTTCCAGGAAGGCTCCACCCAAATGGCGAAGAACTCGGCGCCCAGGTTGCCGGCGCGGACCTTTTTCAGGTCCATGTGGCCCACGGTGACCGGGGTGACCGTGCCCATGTCGAAGCCCTCGTCGAGGAAGCGCTGGGGAGTGTCGGCGTGCGTGTCTACGACCAGCGCGGAGTTGTGCAGGGCGCGCGCTTTGGCGGAGACGGCGGGGCCGGAGGCCTGAGCCGCGGCCAGGCCGGCGAGAAGCAGAGCGATTACTAAATAGTTACGTATGTGTCGGATAGCCGTCATCCTCTGAAGAACTCCACGAGAGCTTGTTTCATCACGTCGCCGCCTACGTCGGCGATGGCGCGGGTGAGGGGGATGTCCTTGGGGCAGACCTCGATGCAATTCTGAGCGTAGCCGCACTCCTGGATGCCGCCATCGCCCATGAGCGCGGCCAGGCGCTCGTGCTTCTGCATGCGCCCGGTGGGATGGGTATTGAACAGCTTGACCTGGGCGATGGTGGCGGCGCCGACGAAGCCGGTCTTGTCATTGAACTGGGGGCAGGCCTCCATGCAGCAGCAGCAGGAGATGCAGCGGGAGATGGGATAGGCCTCCTCCTGCTCGCGGGCGGAGACGCGAGGCCCGGCGCCCAGGTCGTAGGTGCCGTCGACCGGGATCCAGGCTTTCACGCGCTTCAGGTTCTCGAAGATGACGTTGCGGTCGACGGCCAGGTCGCGCACCACGGGAAACTTGGAGAAGGGCTCGAGGCGGATGGGCTGCTCCAGCTTGTCCACCAGGGCGGAGCAGGCCATGCGGGCGCGACCGTTGATGAGCATGGCGCAGGAGCCGCAGACTTCCTCGAGACAGTTGGAATCGTAGGTGATGGGCGTGGTCGGCTTGCCGGCGCGGGTGACGGGGTTGGCGGCGATCTCCATCATGGCGGAGATGACGTTCATCCCGGGCTTCCAGGCAAGCTCGAACTCCTCCCAGTAGGGCTTGGCCTCGGGGTTGGCTTGGCGGCGGATTTTCAGGCGTACAGTTTTCTCTGCCATGTTTCTGTCTATGTCGCTACATCATACCGCCGCGGCCGGGGCGGGATGAGCGAGGTATCCACAGGCTCGAACTCGAAGCGGGGCTCGTCGGCGTCGGGAGCGAAGACCGCCTTGGTGGTCTTGAGCCAGTTCTTGTCGTCGCGCTCGGGGAAGTCGGGCTTGTAATGCGCGCCGCGCGACTCGTCGCGCTGGGCCGCGCCCTGGGCGATGACCCGCGAGAGCTGCAGCATGTTGTAGAGCTGGCGCGCGAAAACCACGGAAGTGTTGGCCCAGTTCGCGCGGTCGCTCAGGTTGATGTGCTTGAAGCGCTCCAGCATCTCCACCAGCCTGGCGTCGGTCTGCTGGAGCGTCTTGTTGTAGCGGATGACGGTGCAGTCCTTGGTCATCAGCTCGCCCAGCTCGCGCCACAGGCGGAAGGGATTCTCCTTGCCGTCAGAGCGCATGAGCCCGGAGTTGATCTCTTCCTGGCGTTTCTTCTCCGCGTCGAAGTGGCCGTTGCCGGGAGGCGCGCCGGCAGACTTGGCGTAAGCCACCGCGGCGGGCCCGGCGACGAAGCCTCCCCAGATGCAGGAGACCAGGGAGTTCGCACCCAGGCGGTTGGCGCCGTGGTACTGGTATTCGCACTCGCCCGCGGCGTAGATGCCGGAGAGGTTGGTGGCCTGCTTGAAGTCCACCCACAGGCCGCCCATGGTGTAGTGCATC
>CBRAFF010000243.1:0-3224 GCA_967755155.1 uncultured bacterium | reverse complement strand
CCAGCAGCAGCACGCCCAGGATGATGAAGCTGAGGATGCGGTAGCCCTTCTCCAGTTCGGAAACATCGTAGATGAAGACCTTGACCACGGTGAAGGCGATGAGGATGAGCGCCTGCCAGCGCAGGAATGCAGTGCGCCGTCGGAAGCCCAGCACCAGCAGCCCGGCGCCGTAGGTCATCCACAGGGCGGAGTAGGTGAAGTCGCGCGCCAGGCGCAGGTTGTGGACCTCGAACCCCAGGTTCACGACCTCGGTCATCCTCTGGGAAAAGAAGTCGGAGACTTCATGGGTGAGCGCGACCAAGGCCATCAGGTTGATGGCGACGATGGGGATGGCCGTCCACAGGCGGTCGGCGCCGCGCTTCTGCGCGTGCCACACCAGCGCGGCCAGCACCGCGATGGCCACGCCGTAGGTGGCCATGCGGGCGTTGAAGAAGAGCAGCGTGGTGTAGAAGTTGTCGAAGAACAGCAGGCGCACCACGCCCAGGGCCAGGGCGGCGATGGAGAGGGCGCGCAGGAAGTCGGTCTCCGTGCGGTCGGCGATCCACAGCAGGATGCCGGCTTCGATGAACCATCCGATGGTGATCCAGTGCGCGTCCATGCGCAGCGGGATGGCCACGGCGAGGAAGCCGGTGGCCAGGGCCACGTGCAGCAGCGGCAGGATGTGCGGGCGCGGCTTCTCCGCTGTCCCGGCGACGTAGATGGCCTTCAGCCTCTGCGAGAGCACCAGGTACACCACCGCCAGTCCCAGCGAGATCCAGGCCAGGGCATGGCGCGGTTTTGTTCCTTCCAGCATGTCCCAGACCTGGAGGTAGTAGGTGGCGGCGTTGGCCAGGGTGATGATGACCAGGACGGGAAGGAATTCGGCGGCGGGCTTGGAGGTATCGGCGATGGCGCGCGGCGCGCGCGCCAGCGGCACCATGGCAAAGATGACGAAGAACACGGTGGCGAAGGCGAAGGTCAGCCGCAACTGGTCGTCCTGGTAGTAGAAGGCGTCGTACCAGCCGACGTAAAGCAGCAGCGTGCCGACGAAGCTGCCGATGAGCAGGCGCCGCCAGGGCTTGAGCGCGGTGAGCGCCAGCGTGCCCAGGTCGAGCACCGTCACGTAGGCGAAAAGTTCCAGCTCGCGGTTCTGGTTGGTGGAAAGCAGCAGCGGCGTGGCAAAGCCGCCGGCGATGGCGAAGGCGGCCAGGATCTCGGCGTCCTGACGCAGGGCGAGGGCGGCGGTGGCCGCGGTCACCAGCGCCATGGCAAAGAAGGCGGCGGTCGAGGGAATCAGGTGATAGACCTGGAACGCTCCCCAGAGCGACAAGTAGAGCACTCCGATGCCCACTGCCTTGAGCGAGTAGGAGAAGACGCGGTAGTTGCGCGCGCGGAAGCGCTCGCTCCAGAAGATGACGCCGATGCCGGCGATGAGCCCGATGGCTACGCGCCCGCCCGGACCGATCCAGTCGTTCTCGAAGGCGTACTTCAGGAAGTAGGAGACGCCGATGAGCACGGCCACAATGCCGATGCGGTTCAGCCAGTGCGCGCCGATGCGGGATTCCAGGTCTTCCTTGGGCGCCGTGGCGACAGGAACAGGCGCGGGAATCGCGCGGGCTGCGGCGGGCTGCGGTGCGCCGGGGACGGGCGCCCCGGAAGATGGCGCGGCCGGAGGCGGCACGGCCGCCGGCAGCGGCGCCAGCACCGGCTTCAGCGGCTCCAGGCCGGCCTGCTGCTCCAGGCGATAGACGCGCTGGGTCAGCGCGGCCAGCCGCTGCTTGAGCTCCTCCAGTTCATTCCGCTCGGGGCTCATGGGCCGTTACCTTATCCCAGCCAATTGGCTCATGCAAACTCCCGGAGGAAGAACGGGCGCCGGCGCGCGGCTTGCAGCCCTAATCTTGGGAGCAGTGGCTGGCTCAGGCGGAGGTAGTACGGGCTTTGGCTAGCGCGCGCGATTTCGGGCGGGCCTCGCGCGCCGCCCGTCCCGGCGCGACCACTACCTGGTTCCGGCCTTCGCGCTTGGCGGCGTACAGGGCCTTGTCGGCGGCCTTCACCACTTCTTCCGGGCTGTGGGTGCGGGGTGTGGCTTCGGCGACGCCGATGCTGACGGTGACGGCGGTCTCGACCGGCGAGCCCGGACGGACGCGCCGCGACGAAGTCCGCCGCTCCTCCCGCTGGCGCCGGCTGCGGGCCGGCCCGCTGACCACGAAGACGTCGCGCTCGATGGCGTGGCGCAACTCCTCCATCGCAGGCGCGGCCTGGTGCAGCGGGACGCCGGGGAAAAAGACGGAGAACTCTTCCCCGCCGCAGCGGTAGGCGGTGCCTCCGCCCCGCACCTGCGCCAGGTGCGAGGCCACCATGCGCAGCACCTGGTCGCCGGCGTCGTGGCCGAAGCTGTCGTTGAAGTTCTTGAAGTGGTCCACGTCCACCACGGCCACCGAGTAGCGCGTGCCCGCTTTGGCCAGCGCCTGATTGAAGGCGCGGCGGCCGGGCAGGCGCGTGAGTTCGTCGTGGTAGGCGATCCAGTGGGAGTGCTCGGTGGCGGAGATGCCCACCATCAGCGCCGCCAGCGCGATGCATCCCTGCACCGCCGCCAGGTGCGACTGGCCCTGGCTCAGGACTACCAGCACCCAGACCAGCCCGGCGCCCACCGGGTCCGGGGAATAAACGAACCGGGCCAGATGGATGAACAACACCGCGAGGAATACTGCCGCGATCAGCCCAAGCTGGCCGAGAGGGCCGAGCGAAAACGTTGTGGCGGCCAGCGGCTGGATGAGGCCGGGCGCCCAATAGGCCGCGCCGGTGAAGATGGCCCACTGCGCCGCCAGCACGCCCGCCCACCACATCACTACTTCCCAGTCGAAGAAGGTGTCGTCCAGGAGCAGAAGCGCCGCGAGGTCGCAGGCCAGAAGAGCGGCGGCGCAGCGGTCGAGGGAAGGCTCATGCGGTCCCAATCGCAGGAAGACGAAGCCGCCGGCCAGCGCCAGCACGGCGAGGAAGGCGCGCAGGGAGCCGACGCGCGCCGCCAGGAATCCGGCCAGCGCCAGCAAACCCGCCGCAAACAGGCCCACGCTCTGTTCGTATCGCTGGCCGTAGGTCAGGACAAGCCATAGCCCCAGAACGGCGAGGATGCCGTTGGGGAATAGGAGTCTCTGCGCGGCCGCCCTGAGGTGGAATCTCACCTAGAGGAGCATATGACAGGGCGGCAGGCGGGCGTAATAACCGGGCGGATGCGCCTGAGAAGG
>CBRAFF010000242.1:0-3232 GCA_967755155.1 uncultured bacterium | reverse complement strand
GCTACCGATCATCGCCTTGGTGGGCCGTTACCCCGCCAACTAGCTAATCGGCCGCGACCCCCTCTACCAGCGTCTTACCCCTTTGCTCACTAGGATTCTCACCTCGCGAGTTTATGCGGTCTTAGCCCCGGTTTCCCGAGGTTATCCCCCACTGGAAGGTAGGTTAGTCACGTGTTACTCACCCGTTCGCCACTGTACTCATGGGATTGCTCCCACTTTCTCGTTCGACGTGCATGTGTTAGGCACGCCGCCAGCGTTGATTCTGAGCCAGGATCAAACTCTCGTTTGAAACCTGATTGCCTCCTCGACGGTTAGTAGAAGAGGCCGCCACGCCGGTAAAACCCCAACGAAATCGTCAGGGCGGAATCCCGGTATGGCACTTGCATTTTGTGAGATCGCTCACACTCGTACTCGAGCGTGTTCATCTCACGACTGGCACGTTCAACCTGTTGTCAAAGACCGACCGCGTTTCCGCCTGAGCGGCGCGTTTCGGACCTGGACGGCCGAAGCCGTCCGTCCTCGAACTTGTACCCGCCTCGCCGCGGGCCGCACGTATCCGGCCCCTCTCGCAGGAGGTGGGAAACCTTTAAAAGTTAGCGCCGATTCCCGCCAGTGTCAACCAACCCCGGATCCATCCTGTGGATTTCCCGGCACTGTAGCGAAAGTCGCCCGCCCGCCGGACAAACCCCGGCGGTTTCAGGTCGCGCTGAAAGAACTTGCTTGGAGGTCTGGCTGGTTTTCTTAAAACCCGCTGAACCCTTCGCTGCGTCTTGCAGCCTTCAGGCTGCCCGCCTCGAATTCCCTGCCCCGTGGCCGGGGCGATTCACCTCAAGCAGTATGCCACAGCCTTCGGAATCCCGCAAGCCCTATCGTGGACGACGCTCCAGCCCTGCTCCGCGGGCCTCTCACCGGCTCTTCGGCTTGCGGATGTAGGTGAGGTCGTACTCCGGCTTCCAGGTCTTGCCCCCATCCTCCGACGCCTCGCCCACCTGTCGCACCTGGTCCGGCCCCATGGGCGTGAAGGTCATCCGCCGCATCCCCGTCTTTTGCTTCATGGGGAAAGTCTCACCCATCAGGCGCATCTTCCCTTCTTCCAGCCCGCCCTCGAAGAGGGTGACGTCGCCGCTGGAGTCCACCCAGTACTGCTGCCACCTTTTCTTCGGGGTGTTGTAGACGTTGAAGCTCTTGCCCGCCCCGCCGCCGGCTCCGGACCAGTTCTCGAAGATGACGCACCCATCCAGGATGCGCTGCACGCTGCTGGTGCCCGCCGGCTGACCAGCGGGATTCTGCACGTTCCATTCCCCGATCCAGAAATCGAACTGCCGGTGCTCGGCGGAGGATTCGCACGGGGTGGCGTTGCGGCGCACGTTCTCGATCGCCTGCTGGAAGTCTGCATCCGAGCGCAAAGCGGTGAAGTCTTCGTCCGCTTCCAGTTGCTTCACGTTCTGGAATCCCAGGCCCACCAGCCGGTTCAGCCACTCCACCGCCCTGGCCTTGTTCCCCAGGCGGGCGTACCCGGCGGCGATGTTGTAGGTGGCGAACTGGGGCGCGAAGCCCAGGTCGAGCGCGCGCTGGAACGCGGGGATGGCCTGCTCGTACCGCTTCAGATTGTGCAGTGAGATTCCCAACCGGTACCAGGCGAGCGCGTTCTTGGGCTCGCGTTCGGTGATGGCTTCGTACTCCCTGGCCGCCTGGGGCCAATCCTTGGCGCGATAGGCCGTCTCCGCGGCCGAAGCCTGTTGCCCGCGCAGCCCCGGCGCCGTCAGAAGCATCGCCAACATCAGGCCGGCCAGAAAAACTCGGTGTCGCATCCTTTCCCCCCGGGCGCTTGATCCCCGCACCCACGTAGATGCAGATTCTGCCGCCGACGTCAGCCGTTCTCCTCCTTTTTTACTTGAACTCGAAGCTCACGAACCACGCCGGCTGCTTGCCCATGTTGGTCAGCGAGTGCGTGAACCCGCCCTTCACCCAGCGCACCTCGCCCGTCTTCATCCTTATTGTCTCCGCCGGCTTCCCCTGCGCTTCACTCTTCAGTTCCAGGTCGCTCACCGCCACCACCAGGTGGTCGGCCTTGTGGGAGTGCATCCCGGTGGTGGAGGCGGGCTGCAGGTGGATCACGGACTGATAGACGCCGTAGGCCTGCTCCTTCTTCTCCAGTTCGGGCAAGGCGTTCATGTCGCCGGGCCACTCGCACTTCTGCTTGCCGTCGGCGGAGACGTCGCAGAAGCCGCACTCGATGCCTTCGTTGACGTCGCAGGTGGCCAGGCGGACGATGCCGCGCGCCGGCTTCCGCACCTCGATGGTCACGTTGCGGAAGGGCGCCTCTCCCAGGTTGCGCGCGATGTGGGCGAAGCCGCCCTTGGAGAAGCGCACGTCGCCGTCCGCCAGCCGCAGCTCCCCCGGCTTCTCTCCCTGGCGCTCGTTGCGCACCACACTCTCCCCCAGGGTGACGAACACATAGTCGCTGCGGTGGCGGTGCATCAGAGTGGCTGCCTTGGGCGGGACCTCCACCGAGAACACCCGCACCTTCTTGTTCTTGAGCACCAGATGATGGAAGGGTTCGGCCGTGATCTCGACCGGGGCCGTCGCCGGAGCCGTCTGCCCCGCCGCGCACGCACACAACACCAGGAAGCACACCAAGGGGGATTTCATGGGCGAGGATTGTAGCAGCCCTGCTTTTGCCTTTTTCTTTACCGCCCGCCGCGGCGGGCTCGGGATGTAGCTCAAAGTAAGCCCTACTGCACCTTGCCTCCGGGCTTGGCCCGGAAGCGGTCGCGCATCATGCAGTAGAACGACCACACGTTCTCCGCCCCGCCCTGGCTCAGACGCCGGTAGATCTTCAGCGAGGGAAACACGGTGCCGCCCGGGGTGCTGAGGGCCACGGTGAGGACGTTGCCGCCGGGATAATTCTCCAGAACCCACTCCCCGCCCCAGCGCCGCCGCACCACCTCGCCCAGGTATCCGCCCCACATCTTGCACAGGTCTTCGGTGTCGGCGCCGGAGGGCGCCGCACTCGCGGCCGCGCCTGGCGCGCCGTCGGCGATGGGATGGTCCAACCGCTCCAGGATGTTCTCTACCTGCTTGAGGCTCTCTTCGCTGTAGTCGAGCTCGATCTCGAGCTCGCGCGCCGCCTCCACCGCCTGCTCGGCGTAGGACTGCATCACTTCGGTGAGGTCCTGGGGCGCCATCGCTCCGATGGTAATCGGTCGTCTTGTTTTTTACATCCCGAGTC
>CBRAFF010000241.1:0-3238 GCA_967755155.1 uncultured bacterium | reverse complement strand
TTCGGAATGACTACCCCGGGACGAGCCGGAAGTCTACGCCGCTCCCGCGGTTTTGGCTTGCTGGGCCAGGCTGGCGAACGCCGCCGGGTCTTTCACCGCCAGGTCGGCCAGGATCTTGCGGTCCAGTTCCACGCCGCTCTTCTTCAGCCCATGGATGAACTGGCTATAGCTCATCCCGTTGTCGCGGGCGGCGGCGCCGATGCGCACGATCCACAGCGAGCGGTACTGGCGCTTCTTCTGCCGCCGGCCGCTGTAGGCGAACTTCAGCGCCCGCTCCACCGATTCTTTGGCGGAACGGAACAGTTTGGATTTGGTCAGGAAGTAGCCGCTGGCGCGATCCAGGATCTTCTTGCGGCGCGCGCGGCGCTTGGTTCCACGTTTTACGCGTGGCATCTCGTCTCCTTTGTATGTAGAGACGCGGCATGCCGCGTCTCTCCGGTTCATTCAGCGGCTGGAGGCAGGGACGTTCCCGAGGCCTCTTCACGCGCTAGGTCAGCGACTAGCGCTGACGGTTGAATGCCTGGTGCTCTAATACGGAATCATCCGCTTGATCTTGGCCTGATCGGCCTTTGAGACCATGGTGTTCTTGTCCAGATGGCGTTTCTGCTTGGTCGCCTTGGAGGTCATGATGTGGCGCGTGAAGGCGTGCCCGCGCTTCACCCGCCCGCTGGCCGTCTTGCGGAAGCGCTTGGCCGCGCCACTGTGTGTCTTCAATTTCGGCATTGGTCTTTCCTCTGCGAACTGAGTACTGAGTACTAGGTACTGAGTACTGTCTACTACTTCTTCGGCGCCAGGATGGCGTGCAGCGTATTGCCTTCCATGCGCGGCTGGAACTCGACGATCCCCTTATCGCCCACGTCCTTGATCAGGCGCTCGATCACTCCCCGTCCCAGGTCGCGGTGGCTCATCTCCCGTCCCCGGAACCTCAGGCTGGCTTTCACCTTGTCGCCCTCGGCCAGGAAGCGGATGACGTTGTTCTTCTTGAACTCGTAGTCGTGGTCATCCACGTTGATCGAGAACTTCACTTCCTTCAGGACGATGACCTTCTGGTGCTTCCGGGCGGCGCGCTCCTTCTTCTCCAGGTCGTAGAGATACTTCCCATAATCCATGATGCGGCACACCGGAGGTTGCGCCGTGGGAGAGATTTCTACCAGGTCGAGGGCCTTGGCCCGGGCCGCCTTCAACGCCTCGAAGGGCGGCATGATCCCGAGCTGTTCGCCATCATCGCCGATCACGCGGACTTCGCGCGCGCGGATGCGCTCGTTCATGCGGATGAATCGCTTGTCGATACCGTCCTCCGGGAACTTTACAGGCGAAAAAGAGTCAAAATTATAACATGGCGTCCTGTAGCGCCGCCGTCCCGGCGGCTGTGGCGCGGGCGGCCCGCCCGCGCGGCCCGGCCGGCAATGACCCGATGACCTACTGACTCAATGACCCGATCAAGCCTTCCCCGGACGCACCGTTCACGGCAGCCGTCACCCACCGATTGGCCTCATGCCTCCCCTTCACCCGCATCTTCACGTAGTTATCGGTCAGCGCCTCGGTTGCGTTCCCATCGCCGCGGTCGAGCGTGATGGCCTGGAGCTCCCGTCCCACTAGCGATTCGCGGAATGTCCGGTTCTTCTCCGCCGCCAGCTCCCGCAGGATGCGGTTCCGCTCCCGCGCCACCTCGACCGGGACCTGCCCGGGCATGGAGGCCGACGGAGTTCCCGGGCGCGACGAGTAGGTGAACACGTGCAGATAGGTGAAGGGCAGGGAAGCGATGAAGGCGCGGCTCTCTTCGAACAGCGCATCCGTCTCCCCCGGGAAGCCGACCATCACGTCCGCGCCGATGGCCCCGAGCGGCATCGCCCGGCGTATCTTCTCCACGCGCTCGCGATAGTGCCAGGGCCGGTACTTGCGATGCATGGAGCGCAGGATGCGGTCCGAGCCCGACTGCAGCGGCAGGTGCGCATGCTTGGCGATGCGCGCCGACGTCGCCACCAGTTCGATCAGCTCTTCCGTCCAGTCCATCGGCTCCACCGAACTCAGCCGCAGCTTCTCGAGGTCTGTCTCCTCCAGGATGGCGCGCACCAGGTCCTCGAAGCGCTCCGGCTTGGGAAAGTCCCGGCCCCAGCGTCCCAGGTTGATGCCGGAGAGCACCAGCTCACGGTAACCGGCGGCCACCAGCGCACGCACTTCGCGCACGGCTTCCGCGCGCGCCAGCGACCGGCTCTGCCCGCGCACTGCCGGGATGATGCAGAACGAGCAGCGGTTGTCGCAGCCGTCCTGCACCTTCAGGTTGGGACGCGTCTTCTCCGACGCGGTCTCGGCCGCGAACACGGGCGCGGCCAGCAACTCGGTGTGGGCGAAGATGTCGCCCACCAGGATCCGGTGGTCGGGCGATTGGGAGTTCGGGTGATTTGAAACCGAGGACAGCGCGCCCAGCGGAACGAAACTTCCGCCAGCAGGTGCGAGTACATCCGCCACCTGGTGTTTATGGGAATTGCCCACCACCCAGCTCACGCCGGGCAGTGCGGCCAGCTCCTCAGGCGCGCGCTGCGCGTAGCAGCCGGTCACCAGGATGCGGCACTCCGGATTCTCGCGATGGATGCGCCGGATGGTTGCGCGCGCGTCCCGGTCCGCCGACTCCGTCACCGTGCAGGTGTTCAGCACCACCACGCCGGCGTCTTGGGGAGCGGCGGCGCGCTCCAGGCCGCGCTCCAGCATCTGGCGCTCCAGCGCGGCGCCGTCGGCCTGCGTGGCCCGGCACCCGAAGTTTTGCAGGAAGAAAGTCCCCACCCTGGGATTATAGGACGGGACGGAAGCCGGCCTCAGGCCTGGGCTTGCGTAGGCACGGTGCGGCGCTGCTGGAAGCACTCGCGGCAGAACACCGGACGCCCCTGGGTGGGCTTGAAGGGCACGGTGGTCTCTTTCCCGCACGCCGAGCACACCGCCTGCGTCTCCACCTTGGAATGCCCGCCGCCGGAATTGCCCGCACCGGTGGCGCGTTTGTTCTTGCACCCTTTGCAGCGTTTGGGTTCGTTCTTGAACTGCTTGTCGTAGAAGAAGAGCTGCTCGCCGGCCGTGAAGATGAAGTCGGCCCCGCAGTCCACACACTTCAACACCTTGTCTTGGAACTCCATCCCCCAACCCCCACCCCTGGGAACCTGAGTGGCCCGGGAGGCGCCCGCGGGCGCGGCCGCCACCCCACCCCACATTCCTGGTCCCGGCGCGCCGTCTTGCGGTTGCGTTTGCG
>CBRAFF010000240.1:0-3239 GCA_967755155.1 uncultured bacterium | reverse complement strand
ACGCCAAGAAGGACTCGACCGGCATCTGCTTCATCGGCGAGCGGCCGTTCCGCGACTTCCTCAACCGCTACTTGCCGAAGATCCCGGGTCCCATAAAAACACCCGAGGGAAAAGTCGTCGGCGAGCACATTGGCCTGGCCTTCTACACCATCGGCCAGAGGAAGGGCATCGGCATCGGCGGTGCGGGCGAGGCGTGGTACGTCGCCGAGAAGCGCGTGGACTCCAACGAGCTGGTCGTCGTCCAGGGCCATGACCACCCACTGCTTCTCAAGAATTCCCTCGCGGCGCAGGACACCACCTGGGTCGGGGGCATGCCGCCGCAGGAGCGCTCAAGCCACACCGCCAAGACGCGCTACCGCCAGGCGGATGCGCCCTGCACGCTGGCCAAAGTGCTGGAGAGCGGGATCAAAATCGACTTTCCCGCGCCGCAATGGGCCGTGACCCCGGGCCAGTCAGTGGTGCTCTACGACGGCGAGGTCTGCCTGGGCGGTGGCGTGATCACCTAGAAAAGGAGATTTATCACGTGGTTACAGGCGCTAAACCCGGTGCTCCAACATTCAAGCAGCAGGAATTGGCTGGCTGGGAGGCCAAAGCGAATGCCTACGACCGCTATGCCGGCAGGATCACCGCGCAACTCGTCCAACCGTTGCTGGATGCAGCACGGGTGGAAGCAAAGGCGAGACTTCTCGATGTTGCCTGCGGTCCAGGCTACGTGGCCGGCGCCGCCGCGGAGCGAGGCGCCAAAGCCGTGGGCGTGGACTTCGCACCTTCAATGGTCAGCGAAGCGAAAAGGAATTTCCCGCGTACCGAATTTCAAGCGGGAGACGCTGAGGCGCTCCATTTCAAGGCCGACAGCTTCGATGTAGTAGTCTGCGCTTTCGGGCTGGGACATCTGCCGGAGCCGGACAAGGCCGTTGCCGAAGCGTTCCGCGTTCTTCGCCGTGGAGGGCGTTACGCTTTCAGCTGGTGGTGTTCACCGGACAAGCATGAGTTCTTCGCGCTTGTGATGGGCGCGGTGAAGGCACACGGAAATTTGGAAGTAGCCTTGCCGCCGGCGCCGCCCATGTTCCGATTCAGCGATCCGACGGAGTGCAAGCGCGCGCTTTCCAGCGCTGGCTTCGTGGATGCGGAAGTGCGCGAGCATGCGCTGGTATACGAGCTCCAGTCTGCGCAGGAAGTGCTGGACTTGATCTACAAAAGTTCAGTTCGGATGGCCATGGTGCTCGAATTGCAGACCAAAGAGGCTGTTGCGCGCATTAACGAGGCAATCCTTGCGGGCGCCCAAACATATAAGCGAAAGGAAGGCTTTCGGATTGGTTGGCCCGCAGTCATCGCCGCCGCAAGGAAGCCGTAGAAGTCCTGCATGGTTATTTTGCTAACCCGCACCTAAAGGAGAACAGTCATGGCGACCTACATCTCGCTTTCCAGCTTTACGGATCAAGGGATTCGCAGCGTCAAGGACACGACGAAACGCGCCGATGCTGTCAAGGAGGCTGCAAAGAAGTTCGGGGCCAGCATGACGCACATCTACTGGACGCTGGGGCACTATGATCTCGTGGCGATCATCGAGGCACCCGACGACAAGTCGGCAACCGCGTTCGCATTGGCCATCGGTGCAGCAGGCAATATCCGGACGCAGACTCTGCGAGCCTTCTCCAAAGAGGAAATGAACGGGATTCTTGCCAAGATGGCATAGGGAATGGCTGAGACCGTTTTCGACGAGCCGGGCAGGAGGGTCCGCCTCGATGACATCTCGGCGGAGCCGCCCGAGGGGATGACGCGCGAGAAGGCCGAGAAGCGCTTCGCTTCGCTGGGGCAGGAGCTGTTCGACCTGCAGGACGCGATGTACGGCGCCAAGGTGCACAGCGCCCTCGTCGTGCTGCAGGGGCGCGACGGCGCGGGGAAGGACGGCAGCATCAAGCACGTCGTCGGCTGCCTCAATCCGCGGGGGGTGAGCGTCACGTCGTTCGGCGTGCCGACCACGGAGGAACGCGAGCACGATTTTCTCTGGCGCGTCCACCGCCACGCGCCCCGGCTCGGCGAGTTTTCCATCTTCAACCGCTCCCACTACGAGGACGTGCTCGTGGTCCGCGTCCGTGGCCTCGTGCCGAAGAAGCTGTGGAAGGAGCGCTTCGGCCATATCGTGGATTTCGAGGAACTCCTCGCCGAGCACGGCACCATCGTCCTCAAGTATTTCCTCCACATCACGAAGAAGGAGCAGAAGAAGCGCCTGCTCGAGCGCGAGGAGAAGCCGGAGACGGCCTGGAAGCTCAATCCCAACGACTGGAAGGAGCGCGACTACTGGGACGGCTACACCGAGGCCTACGAGGACGCGATCTCGAAGACCGCAGCCAGGCACGCGCCCTGGATGGTGGTGCCGGCGAACTCGAAGTGGTACCGCAACCTCGTCATCGCCGAGTCGATCGTCGCTGCGCTGCGCGACCACCGGAAGGACTGGAAAAGGAAGCTCGACGAGATGGGCAAGGCGGGCAAAGCCGGGCTCGAGGCCTACCACGCGGCCAAATAGAAAACGAGGTTGTCATGTCAAAAATCGCTTTACTGCTAGCGCTCGCAGTCCTGCCAGCCTGGAGCCAGGAAAAAATCGTCCTCGATGGTTCAAGCGGAATGCTCCCGCTAGCCAGGGTCCTTGCTGCTGCCTATCAACGGAAGTCGCCTGATCCCCAGGTGGAGATTGGAACGGGACTTGGGACCGGAGCACGACTTCGGGCCTTGGCGGGGGACAAGATTCAGATTGCCTTGGCCAGCCACGGCATCAAGCCTGACGACGTTCAAAAGGGAAACCTGAAGGTGATCGAGATCGCCAAGGGGGCAATTGTCTTTGCGGTCAATGCCAGCGTTTCAATAGCTGACATTACTGAAGCGCAAGTTTGCGATATCTACAGCGGCAAGGTCCGCAACTGGCAATCCCTCGGGGGGCCGAACAGTGCGATTGTCGTGCTCACCCGGCCGCCTACGGAGGTGGACCCCGAGGTGATTCGAGCAAAGATCGGTTGCTTCAAGGAGCTAAAAGAGGTGGAGACTGCCAAGGTGATGGCTCGGGGCGGAGACATGGCGAAAGGACTTGCCGACACTCCTCACGCTATCGGCATGACTAGCATGACCGTGGCGGAGCAGAGCGGTGGGAAGGTGACAGCTCTAGCCGTGGGTGGTGTCGCTCCCACATCGGAGAATGTAAAGAGCGGCCGCTACTTTCTAACCCGTGATTTTCTCTTCGTCAC
>CBRAFF010000239.1:0-3244 GCA_967755155.1 uncultured bacterium | reverse complement strand
CTTACCGCCGGGGCGGGCGGCGGCTCTTCCTTCACGGTGGCGGCCGGAGCGGGCACAGGCGATTCAGCGGGCGGAGTCTCCGGCGGCGCAGCGGGCGGAGGCTCCGGCGGCATGGCCTCGGCGCGCTCGATAGGGGGCGGCGGCGGACAGCCGCAGTCGAGCGGCGTCGTGGCTTCCGGCTGCGCCACCCGGCCCCCGCGGAAGTACACCTGCTCTCCCGGACGCACCTGGTAGATGCCCTCGCCCATCAGCTCGGTCACGATGATGGAGGCGGTGTTCGAGCCCAGCGCGCGTACGCAGGTGTTGCCACGCGAGTCGGCGCGGATGGCGAAGTGGAATTCCCCCGGCCCGGCCAGCAGCAGGCGGAAGTCCGGAGTCATCACGGCGTCGGCTGAGGCTTGCAGCGAAAAATGGGTCTCGAGGGCCCCGGTGCCCATGCTCCACAGCAGGTCGCGCCCGCTGGCCGAACTGGAGACGGAGACGTTGGTCCCGGGACAGACGCGCACTTCCCCGCCCCGCTCCAGGCGCAGGGTCGCGGGCTGCTGTCCGGCGGTGACCGAGGAGCCGGGAAGGACTTTGGTGCCCGTGCCCGCCAGGATGACCGAGCCTTTGACGGTGGCGTCGGCGGCAAACACCTCGCCCACCGGATTCTGCGCGGCCAGCGAGGCCGCGCCCGCAAGCGACAGCGCCGCCAGAAGCATCGTGCGCGGGAGTCGGAGGAACGACATGGTTGGTGAGGGGGCGCCTCGGGAGCGCCGGATAAACCTGAGTTTGGGGACGCAGTAGCATCGCCCCCGTAGCGCGCAGGTGTCAAGCGGGCTACCGCGACGGCAAACGAGAGGGCGCGACTTCAGTCGTGCCGTTGGGGAGCGCATTTCGAGGCGGGGCTTTAGCCCCGGCGTGGCGCGCGCGCTCCCCTGCGGTTTCTCTTTTTACTTTTTCCTTTTTCCTTTTTACTTTTTCCTTTTCTTCCCGCGTCTCTAGAGCGCCAGGAAGTTCGCCATCAACCGCTTGCCTTCGGCCGTGAGCACGCTCTCGGGATGGAACTGCACGCCCTCCACCGGGAAGCGCCGGTGGCGCAGCCCCATGATCACTTCCCCGCCGGCGTCGGTGGTGCGCGCCGTGACCTCGAGTTCCTCCGGCAGGCTCGCGGGCTCGACCACCAGCGAGTGATAGCGGGTGGCGGTGAGCGGCGAGGGCAGGCCGCGGAAGATGGTCTTGCCGTCGTGCTCCACCTGGCTGGTCTTGCCGTGCATCAGCTTTTTGGCGCGCACGATCGTGCCGCCGAAGGCCGCGCCGATGGCCTGATGTCCCAGGCAGACGCCCAGCACCGGCGCCTTGCCCGCGAAGCGGCGGATCAGTTCGATGGAGATGCCCGCTTCCTGCGGCGTGCACGGCCCGGGCGAGAGCACGATGCGCTCCGGGCGCAGCCGCTCCACCTGGGCGACCGTCACCTGGTCGTTGCGCCGCACCTCGACCTTCGCGCCCAGCTCGCCGAGGTACTGCACCAGGTTGTAGGTGAAGGAGTCGTAGTTGTCGAGGACGAAGACCATCTTCAGTTTCGAGTTTCAAGTTAGGTAGAGACGCGGCATGCCGCGTCTCTACGGCACTCTTTCTACTTTTTCCTTTTTCCTTTTTTACTTGCTCCCGCCCTCCCGCGTGCGGCTACGTATCTCGGAGAAGAAGTTCAGCACCACGCGCAGTTGTACGGCCTGGGTGTCCCGCGCAATCGCCTTCGCCATCAGGAAGTGCTGCCCATCCGGGGAGATGTCCCAGATTCCCTCCCGCCGCGGATGGATCTCGTAGAGCCCTTCGAACAGCAGCCGCGGCGATGCGGCGCTGAAGCTGGGCTGGGTGGTGACGGCCACCGCCATCACCTTGGTGTCGCTGCGGTAGAACAGTTCGCGGCCGCTGCGCGCCCACAGCGCCCCAAACCCGCCCAGGCTGGAGACCTGGAACTTCCCTCCCGCGCCCTCCAGGGCCTGCACGTAAATCTCGTCGCGCCCGGTTTCGTCCGAGGTATAGGCCACCCAGCGCCCGTCGGGAGAGATTTTCGCGTCACGCTCGTTGAAGGGCGTTTGCAGGAAGGGCCGCGGCTTGCGGTCGCCCTCCAGCGGCAGCAGCCACAGGTCGCCGCGCGTCTCCGACTCATAGTTGGTGTAGGCCAGCAGCCGGCCGTCGGGAGAGAACGAACCCAGGTGGATGTGGAATCCGGTGGTGGCCAGCACTTCCTCCTGGCCGCTGCCGTCGGCGTTCTTCCACAGGATGGCCCGCGGCTCGTTGGTCATGTTGGCGCTGTAGGCCACGTGCTGGCCGTCCGGCGACCACAGCGGCGACTCGTCCTCCCCCGCCTGGAAGGTCAGCCGCGTCAGCGTGCCCCGCCCCAGGTCGTACTGCCAGATGTCGTCGCTCGGAGGCTGGATGTGCAGCGTAACCTTCTTCCCGTCGGGCGAAAGGCTGGGCTGCTCGTAGGCCCCGGGCGCCATGCCCGCCGACTTCGTCTTTCCCTGGCGGTCCACCCACACCAGTTCGCGCGGCGCGTCCGTGCCCCGGCCGGCCAGGTAGAGCAGGGTTCCCTCCGGCGAGATGGCGGCTTCCGCGTTGCCGCTCACCCGGTTCATGAACACATCTTCCACCAGCGGCGTCGGCGAGCCGGTCACTTCCAGCCGCTCCAGGTCGAAGGGGACCGCCACCAGTACCCCGGTGCGCGCATAAATCAGGTGCCCGGTGGGAGAGTAGTGCGGGTTGGTGCCGCCCTCGACCAGCGTGCGCCACTTGCCCGTCTTCAACGACAGCACAGCGATGCGCGCCACGTCCCAGTCGGCGGACAATCCCTGGATGGCAAACAGGACCTCCTTGCCTCCCGGCAGGAACTCCGGCCAGCGGTGGGCGACCTCTTTCTGGCTGGCATCCAGCCGGGTCAGCAGTTCGGCCTTGCCGCCCTTGGCGGGGACCCGCCGCAACCCGTCGCTGCCGGGGACGCCGAAGACGATGGTGTCGTCCGGACCCCAGCTTGCCCCGCGCCCCTCGGGGGCGTCGCAGATGGTCAGCGGCGCTCCGCCCGAGACGGCTACTTTTTTCAGCTTCCCGCTCGCGAAGAAGGCGACCCACTTCCCGTCCGGTGAGAAGAAGGGGTTCAACGCGTCCTCGCTGCCGGGAATCTGGGCTGCCTCCAGTTCGCTCATGGAATGCAGGTAAAGCCGCCAGCCGCCGGTGGCCTGGGTGGCGCGGTACACGATGTATT
>CBRAFF010000238.1:0-3264 GCA_967755155.1 uncultured bacterium | reverse complement strand
GTCATGAGCCTGTTCCAGCCCATCCCGGAAAGCACCTCGCATCTGGGCCGTCCCCTGGCCGATCGCATGCGCCCGCAGACGCTGGAGGAGTTCGTCGGCCAGGAGCACATCCTGGGGCCGAAGAAGGCCCTGCGAACCCAGATCGAGCGCGACGACCTGGGCTCGCTCATCTTCTGGGGGCCGCCGGGCTCGGGCAAGACCACCCTGGCCAACATCATCGCGCGCATGAGCAAAGCGGAGTTCGTGGAGTTCTCCGCCGTGCTCACCGGCATCGCCGAGATCAAGCGGGTGATGTCCGCCGCCGAGAAGGCGCGGCAGTACGGCACCCGCACCCTGGTGTTCATCGACGAGATCCACCGCTTCAACAAGGCGCAGCAGGACGCGTTCCTCCCTCACGTGGAGAAGGGCAACATCCGGCTGATCGGCGCCACCACGGAGAACCCGTCGTTCGAGATCATCTCCGCGCTGCTCTCCCGCTGCCGGGTGTACACGCTGAATCCTCTGGCGGAAAAACAGGTGGTGACGCTGCTGAAGCGCGCGCTGGCGGACGACTCGCGCGGGCTGGGCACCATGAAGCTGAAGGCGCCGGACGACGTGCTGGAGAAGGTGGCCGACTACTCCAGCGGCGACGCGCGCGCCGCCTACAACGTGCTGGAGATCGCCGCCGGAGTCGCGGCCGAGCGCCAGAGCGAAGCCGAGGACGCGGCCGCCGAGATCACCATGGAGATCGTCCGCGACGCCCTGCAGAAGCGCATCCTGCTTTACGACAAGGCGGGCGAAGAGCATTACAACCTGATCTCGGCGCTGCACAAGTCGGTGCGCAACAGCGATCCCGACGCCGCGCTCTACTGGCTGGCCCGCATGCTGGAGGCGGGCGAAGACCCGCTCTACATCGTGCGCCGGCTGGTGCGCATGGCGGTGGAGGACGTGGGGCTGGCCGATCCGCAGGCCCTCGCCGTCACCAACGCGGCGCGCGAAGCGGTGGACTTCATCGGCCTGCCCGAGGGTAACCTGGCGCTGGCCCAGGCCGCGGTCTATCTGGCGCTTGCGCCCAAATCGAACGCCCTCTATACCGCCTACGCCGCCGCGCGCGAGGACGTGGAACAGACCGCCGCCCAGCCCGTCCCCCTGCACCTGCGCAACGCCCCCACCGGGCTGATGAAGGCCATCGGCTACGGCCAGGGCTACCAGTACGCTCATGACCTCGAAGGCAAGGTCGCCGACATGCAGTGCCTGCCCGACAACCTCAAGGACCGCGTCTACTACCAGCCGACCTCAGAAGGATTGGAAAGCGAGCTGCGCAAGAAGATGGAGGAGATCCGGACGCGGAGAGAAGGAAAAGGCAAAGAGTAAAAAAATTGCCCGGCTCCGCGGACTGTTTGGTCCAGGGAGCCGGGCACGGGTTCCTATCGGTCAGCGGTAACGCACTGCCGAGAAGACTAACCCTAAGACGGACTCCAGCAGGCTGTACCTGCCAGAGCGATAGCGGCCGTAGCGATACCGGCTGTAGTAGCCGTCCTCATAGCCGCGACGGAAGCCCTCGCGGAAGTAATAGTTGTACTCAGACTGGCTGATGTAGAACCCATAGTAGCCGTAGTTGGCGTCCTGGTAGCCATAGTTATCGTCGTAGTCGAAGCGCCAGCTATCCAGGCGGTCGGCCCGTCCTGCGCGGAAGCCCTGCTCGTAACCGTCCTGCAAGGCCTGGTAGATCAGGTCCCGGCCGTAGGAGTTGACATAGAAGTACACGCCTGAGCGCTGGTAGCGATAGTCCGGGCGTCCCCAGTAATACTGATTCTGGGTGTAGTAGCCCCGGTTCCAATCGTTCCAGTACCGATCCTGCAGCCGGCGCTGACGGGTCCAGTATTCCTGCTGATAGCGGTACTGGTTGGTGCGCCGCTGCTGCTGCAGCACGATAGACTGCTGCTGCAGGACGCGCTGCCGCTCCTCGACCTGCCGGCGTAACTCCTCCTGGCGCCGGTGGTCGCTCTGCATCCACTCCTGCCGGTGGCGTTCCGTGAAGCGCTCTGGCGGGCGGACTCGCTGGTCGAATTGGGGCTCCTCGGCCCGGGCGCGGAGGTTCCGGTCCTGATCCTGCTGCCGGCGCTGGCCTTCCGCGACCTGCCCCTGCCTCACTCGGTCCTGCTGGACCCGCTGCTCCTCCCGTTGCTGCCGCTCTGCCACTGGCTGCTGCTGCTGGCGCGTCCGGTCCTGCTGGACACGCTCCTCAGCGCGACGCTGTTGCTCGGCCTGCTGCTGTTGGCGCATGCGGTCCTGCTGGACCCCCTGCTCCTCCCGCTGCTGCCGCTCCGCCTGCTGCTGCTGGCGCATGCGATCCCGGTCGGCGCGGTCCTGCTCCAGGCGCTGCTGTTGTGCCTCCTGCCGCCGCTGCTGTTCCGCCTGCTGCTGCTGGCGGGAGCGTTGCGATTCCTCGGCGCGCTGCTGCTGCGCCTGTCGCTCGCGGGAGCGCTGGCTTTCCGCTTGGGCTTTTCGGTCGGAATCCGACTGTTTCTTGCCCTTGGCCTGCTCTTCTTGGTTTTTCTTGTCTCGTTGCCGCTGCTCTTCGTCTTGCGCGTAGCCCGGCGCCGCCGTTCCAAGAAGCAGGAACAGGACTGCCAAGCTGGTCATTCCTTTTTGTAGGTTCATGGTTTTGGCCCCTGGGAGATTCTCCCCTGCTCTTTTGGATGCAGGCCGGGCTCGCGGTGTCGCCCGCGGTCAGGGCAGCTGAAAACAGAGGACTTCCGCCTAGCTGTTTCCAGCTACTCTGCCAGCCGGCGGGAGGGGGAAGGCCGGCGCGGTTGGGCGCCGGGAGGGCTTACAGGAACCGCGCGCGGTGTTCCTTGAGGATGCAGCGGTCCATGGTGACGAAGATCCCGGCCTTGCGCGCCTTGGCGGCCGCCGCTTCGTGCACCACGTCCTCCTGCATCCAGAGGGCGGGGACCTTCAGGGCGATGGCCTGGTCCACCACTTCCGGGACGAACTCCGGGCGGCGGAAGACGTCCACGATATCGATCTTCTCCGGCACGTCGGCCAGCGAAGCATAGGCCTTCTCGCCCAGCGCTCCCTTGATGTTGGGATTCACCGGGATGATGCGGTAGCCGTGGGTCTGCAGGTAGGCGGCCACGCCGTAACTCGGCCGCAGCGGGCTGGAGGAAAGCCCCACCACGGCGATGGTCTTCGCGCGCTTCAGCACTTCGCCGATCTCGTCGGTCCTGGCGGTGGCCGCAGCCGGCTTCATGGCGCTGTCATTGTATGGGAGGGTGGGGC
>CBRAFF010000237.1:0-3270 GCA_967755155.1 uncultured bacterium | reverse complement strand
GGCGCGTTCTTCTTGCCCTGCTCGAACAGGTCGCGCACCCGGCTGGCGCCCACGCCTACGAACATTTCCACGAAGTCGGAGCCGGAGATGGAGAAGAACGGCACGTTGGCTTCGCCGGCGACGGCGCGCGCCAAAAGCGTCTTGCCCGTGCCCGGAGCTCCCACCAGCAGCACGCCCTTGGGAATGCGTCCGCCCAGCTTCTGGAACTTCTGCGCCTCGCGCAGGAACTCGATGATCTCGCGCAGCTCTTCCTTGGCCTCTTCCACCCCGGCCACGTCCTTGAAGGTGACCTTCTTCTGCTGCATGGAGAGCAGGCGGGCGCGGCTCTTGCCGAAGGAGAGCGCCTTGTTCCCGCCGGCCTGCATCTGCCGCATCATGATCATGAACAGCACGCCAATCAGCAGGATGGGCGAGAGCTGGATGAGCCACATCCAGCCGGTGGCCGAGGCGTCTTTCACGATGATGTTCACGCCCTTCTCGCGCAGGATCTTGATCATGTCCGGGTAGACGGGAACGGTGGTGTGGAAGGTGGTCTTGGCGTCGTTGCGATATTTGCCCCGGATCTCGGCGCCTTGGGCGGAACTGGCCGTGAGGGTGACCTCGACCACGTTGCCCGCGTCCACCTGGGACATGAACTCGGAGAAGTTGATCTCCCGTTCCTTCATGCCGGTGGCGCCCGCCCGCACCACCACCATCCACAGCAATACTCCGGAGATGGCGATGGCCACCCAGAACAGGACCGTCTTCAAAGTCGAATTCACTACAAAGCTCCCTGGACGGTTGCCGGGCGCCTGGGGCCCGCGTCCTTACTGTCTTTAGATGCCGGCGATGCGCAAGAAGGCTCCAGACGATTGTAACCTTTTTGCCGGGAAAAAGTTGTGGCCGGCTATTGCGCGGCGGGCGCGCCCGCCGGCGGCGCGGAGGTGACGTAGGGAAGATTGCGTCCCATCTCCGGCGAGCCCAGTCCGTACCCCACTACGAACGATTCGTCCACCAGGAAGCCGAAGTAATCCGGCTGCAGCGAGAGCTTCCGCGAAGACTGCTTGTCCAGGAAGGTGGCGAGCTTCACTGAGGCCGCGCCCCGCGCCGTCAGGTTGCGCAGAAGGAATTCGCTGGTCACTCCCGACTGCACCAGGCCCTCGATCAGCAGCACGTG
This sequence comes from uncultured bacterium, assembly GCA_967755155.1. Lineage (GTDB taxonomy): Bacteria > Acidobacteriota > Terriglobia > Terriglobales > Acidobacteriaceae > DASYVL01. Next base: position 2,114 of record CBRAFF010000237.1, on the reverse strand, counting down.
CTGGCCCTTCACGTGGATCTCCGGGCTGAACTTGATCTCCATGGTGGAGATCTTGCCGTGCTTCTTTTCCGAGAACTCGGGCTTCATGAACTGGCACACCACCGGGATGTCCACCGCGCGCACCAGGTCGGCCATGAAGATGAAGCTGTTCTCCAGTACCCCCACGGCGTACAGCGTCTTGCCCGCATAGTCTTTGGAGATCTGGCGCGCGATCTCGGCCACGCGCTTGCGGATCTGCTCCTCGCTGTAGAGCGTCTTGCCTTTGCTGTCGGGTTGGTTCTTGCTGGCCACGATTGCCGGGGGTCCCGCCGCAGGTGGAAAAGCCGGACGGGATTATACCCTGACGCCCCCCTTCCGGCCGCTCCCCTGGGGGCTCCGGTCCCGTTCTCCCGGGCCACGCTCCGCGTGCGCTGAGGAAACCCGTGCCCCGGCACGCTCGCTTCGCTGCTCGATGCGCAACCCGCTTTTCCCGCGGACCACGCGCCAGCCGCCGGGAAGCTCCACCGCCCCGCGCGTCTTCTGCGCCAGGCGCAGGATCTCTTCCCCGTGGCGGAAGTCGAAGCCGGCGCCCGCGCGCTCCACCGCCGCCCTCACCAGCCGGCGCTGCACCGCCAGCGGCTGGGCGAGGAGCGCCTTGAGCTCGAGCGACCCATCTCCCGGCCGGCTCACCTGGGGAAGCAGGCGCTCGACCTCGCGCTGCCAGTACTCTTCTTCGCCGCGAGCGACTTCGGCGGTCTCGCCCAGCACGCGCGTGACGTCGGGATTGAAGTCGCGCTCCAGCAACGGCACCAGCTCGTGGCGGACGCGGTTGCGCAGGTGCTTGCGGTCGCGGTTCGTGGAATCTTCCCGCCACTCCTGGCCCAGGCCGCGCAGATATTCCTCGACCTCGCTGCGCCGCGCGCCTAGCAGCGGCCGCACCATGCCGGAGCGAAGCGCGGGATGGATCCCCGCCAGCCCGCGCGTTCCCGCGCCGCGCAGCGCCTTCATCAGCACGGTCTCTGCCTGGTCGTCGAGCGTGTGTCCGGTGGCGATCTTGCCCATCGCGCCGTTCTCCAGCAACTTGGCGAAGAACTGGTAGCGCAACTCGCGCGCCGCCGTCTCCAGACTTGCCCCGCGCGCGCGGGCATGGGCCGGGGCGTCGCCGCTGCCGGAGTGCAGTTCCAGATTGTGGGACTTGGCCAGGTGAGCGACGAACTGGGCGTCAGCATCGGCCTCCGCGCCGCGGATGCCGTGGTGAAAGTGCGCCACCGAGAGCACCACGCCCAGCTCGCCTCGCAATTCCAGCAACAGGCGCAGCAGGGCGGCGGAATCCGCTCCGCCGGAGACCGCCACACCCACCCGGTCGCCCGCCTTCAGCAGGCCGTGGCGTCGGATGTATTCCAGGACCGGTTCGCGCAGGGGCACGCTATCATCGTACTCCCGCGCGGGCGGGCTGCAAGAAGCCCGCAGGCCCGCGTTCTGGGAGCAAGGAGGGAGAAGAGGATGACAGGAGCGATGCGTCCTGCACTTCTCATTGCCTGCAGCCTGCTGCTTTCCGCCGCTCCCGCGGCCCAGGGCCGGCAGAAACAGCTGAACAACACTCAAGACCCGCCCTCCTGCGAATCCGCGCGCGCGGATCTGGAGAAATATCTCGACACCTTCTCCCGCTCCTGCCGCGTGGATAGCGACTGCGAGGGTTACTACTACCGTGCTGACGCCTGCGCCCCCGCCGTGGTCCTGCGCAAGCACAAGCTTGCGGGGAAGCGCGAGCGGCGGTTACTGGCCCGGCAGCAGCGCGCCGCCGAGGCCTGCACGCTCAAGTACCGGACGCGCCCCGCCTGCTCGCCCATCCCCTTCCGCGCCGTATGCCGCAAGAACGCCTGCGTGGACGCGCAGGGCAGCGCGGCGTCGCCCGAGCCCGCCCGCCAGTCGACGTCCGCCTGGCCCTTCGCCACCATCCGGCACTCCTGCGGTCCCACCGACGGCCCCGCCCTCCAGATCACGCTCAGAAAAGTCGAGATGCCGGAGAAAGACGGCGCCCTGCTCTTCCTGAACCTTTACGGCAAGCAGGCGCAACCTCCCTTCAGCACTCCGCTCACCCTCGAGCTGGAACACAACCAGTCTGGGGACGGGGT
>CBRAFF010000236.1:0-3272 GCA_967755155.1 uncultured bacterium | reverse complement strand
GCGGCTGTCCTCGGCCGCGCCGGTGCGCAGCGTCCCCACGGGCTTCACCCGGAGCGTGCGGCCCTGGAAGCTCAGCTCGAAGGGCTCGCCGCCCAGGGAGATGGCCTGCGCGGCGCGCGCGCCCATCAGGACGTCGCCCGCAGCCGCCGGCCAGGCGCTCACCGACCACCAACTGTTCAGGGTGCGCACCCGGGCCATGTCGGTTCCAGCGACCACCACGGGCGAGCCGTCGCTGGTTTTGGCGATGGCGTAGGAGAAGGGAACCGCCATCCCGCGCTCGCCCAGCGCGCTCTCGACTTTCCGCAACGCGTCCTCGGGTAACGCGCCGCCGCCCTGCCCGACCACCACCAGGTTGGCGCCGTAGTTGCGGAACTCGCGTTCGAGCTTGGCGCCGGCGTCGGTGTACAGGTTGAGCATGGCGGTGGCCACGGTGGCGGCGACGGCCAAAGCGGCAAGCGCGGTGAGCGCGCGCCCCGGATGCACCAGGGCGGAGCGCAGCAGCATGCGCAGGAACATGGAGCGCCGCGGGTTCATGCGTCACCTCGCAGCACGATGACGGGATCGACGCGCAAGGCGCTGCGCACCGCCGCCGCGCTTCCGGCAAAGGTCACCAGCACCGCCAGTCCCAGCACCAGCGGCAGCAGCACCGGATCGAAGCGGATGGAGCTGCCGAAGACAGCCAGCCCGATCTGGTGTGCCATCGCCATCCCCGCCAGCAGGCCGATGCCGCCGCCCACCAGCGCGAGGATCGCCGACTCCGCCAGGAAGACCGCGGCGATGGCGGGGTTGCCCGCGCCCAGGGCCTTCATCAGTCCCACCTCGCGGCGGCGCTGCAGCATGGCGGTGGTCATGGCGGCGGAAACGGCCAGGGCCGAGGCCACCAGCGCCGCCAGCGTCACCAGCAGCATCAGGCCCTCGATGCGCGTCAGCACCGTGCCCTCGTTCTGCGCCACCTGGCGGATCTGCTCCGCCTCGGAGTGCGGGATGGCCTCGCGTAACTGGAAGGCGATGGAGTTGGCGTAGGGCGAGCAGTACCAGGCGTCGCGCTCCGCCGGACTCATGCTGCCGGGGTCGCGGCGCGCGAAGGCGTCCTCGGGCTTGGTCAGCGCGCCCACCAGCACGCGCCGAACCGCTCCCGGCCGCTCCGCGATCTCCTGCGCCAGAGCCAGCGGGACCACGACCGCTTCCGTCGTCGAATCCCCGGCATCGAGGATGCCCGCCACGTGCACACTTCGGCCCGCGATCCGCAGCTCGTCGCCGGGCTTGAGCTTCAGCCGGGACGCTAGCTCGGTCCGCACCAGGACTTGCGCGGAATCATCCGCCGGCCACGCGCCCTCCACCTTCCACCAGGGACGCAGCGCGCGAATGCTGCTGGTGAAGCGTTCCTTCCCCAGGGTCAGTTCCTTGGAGAAATACGTGCCGAGGATTTCCGCCTTCTCCGAGCCGCCGGCGGCGGAGACCTCCGCCTGCAAGGGGAGCAGGGGAGCGAAGGCCACGACGTTGTGCCGCCAGAAGATGCCCTTGATCTTGGGCAGGTCGGCCTCGCGCAGGTATGCGCCCTCGCTGGCCGGCTTCAGGTTCAGGCCTCCGGCTTCCACGTCCAGCGTGTCTTCCTGCGGGTACACCACCAGGTTGGCGCCGTAGCTGCGCAGCTCGCGGTTGACCTTGTCGCCGATGTCGGTGGCCACGGCGATCATGGCGGTGGCCACGGCGGCGCCCAGGGCGATGGCCGTTCCCGCCAGCAGCTTGCGCCGCCGCTGGCGCCGGAACGACTCATAGACCAGGCGGATAAACATGCGTCAGTCCTTCACGCGCGAAGAGGCGGCGGCGAAATCCGCCTCCGAGATGATCACCGTTGTCTCCGCGAACGTGGCCTTGAGGGGGACGGGGTTGCAGCCGCCCTCCTGGCCCACGCTCTGCGGGTTGATGGGGGCGGAGCAGTGCTTGCACACCACCCCGCCAGGAGTCTGGTAGAAGCCGACGCGGCCGCAGATCTCGCAGGCGTCGAGCAGCGCGGCCACCGTCCCGTCCGGCCTGCGGTAGAGGAAGAAGCGCACCGGTACGCCCTTGAGGCTGGCGGAGTAGCGGTGCAATTCGCCGGGGCCGACGCTGGAGAGGGGAAGGGCCACCTGGCCGTCCTGAAAGGTGACTTCCGCGGCCGGAGAGAGCGCCGTGGCGCCGCGCGCATAGATGAACTGCGCCGTCACCAGCAGAATGAAGACAAAGGAGCTGGCATACACTGAGGCCATCCACAGGCGCTCGCGGCGGAAGGTCCACTCCTGCTTGCGCTGCTCGGCGCGCGACTCGGCCGCCGCCGGCGCCGCCACCCGCCGCCGGTATTCGAACAGCACCATCAGCGCCGCCAGCGCCAGGATGGTCACGAAGAAGAACACGTCGTTGCGCACGATGGGCCCGATCACCGCCATTTCTTCGCGGCTGGAAGGCAGCACCCCGGTCTCCGAGAGTTCGTGCAGGCCGGAGACCACCAGTTGGAAGACCACGAAAACCAGGATGACGGTGGTCACCTGGAAGAATCGTCCCAGGTGGATGCGCACGCTGCCTTTGACGAACATCACGCCAAAGACCACCGCCAGCGCCACTCCCGCCAGCGTCCCCAGGAAGCTCATCAGCTCGCTCGAGTTCAGGGAGACGGCGGAGAGGATGAGGACGGTCTCCACCCCCTCGCGCAGGACCATGAGGAAGACGAAGAGAAAGAGTCCGATCTTCGAGCCCGTACCGGCCAGGGAATCGACCTTGGTCTCGATCTGGCCCTTGAGGGTACGAGCGGCGCGCGACATGAACCAGATCATGGTGGCCACGAAGAAGGCGGCAATCAGCATCACCCAGCCCTCGAAGATGTCCGGGTTGAAGCCGGAGCGGGAGAGCAGGACCGCGCCCGCCACGCTGGCCCCGAGCGCCGTCCCCAGGGCGGCATAGACCACGCGCCGCAGCTCCGGGCGGCCGATCTTGGCCAGGTAGGCCAGGGTGATCCCCACGATGAGGGCCGCTTCCACCCCCTCGCGCAGGGTGACTACCAGGGCCTGGAGCATGGCACATCCATTATGAAAATGAAATTCAATTTCAACTTCAATTCTACGTGCGGCGGCCGCCCCCGTCAATGGGCGTCACGCAAGGTTGTGAGGCCCGTCACACCCTACAGCCCTTTGAGGAAGCGCCGCGCCGGCTCCAGTTCGGGGAAGCGCTTCTCCTCCTGCTGGAACTGGCGGGGATGCACGCAACGCCGGCTGCCCCGCAGCCGCACCGGATGCTTC
>CBRAFF010000235.1:0-3287 GCA_967755155.1 uncultured bacterium | reverse complement strand
TATCCACTATGATGTTCGGCGTGAGAAGGATCTCCATCCGGGTGCGCCCGCGGCCCTATGACGTGCTCATCGAGCATGGCCTGCTGGAACGCACCGGCCGGCACCTGGAAACCATCCTGGGGAGACGGGCGCGCTGCTTCGTGGTGACCACGGCGGCGGTGCGGCGGCGCTGGGGCCGGGAGCTGGATGCCTCGCTCAAGCGCTCCGGCCTGGAAGCCGTCATCTTCGAGATGGGCGACGGCGAGCGCTACAAGACTCTGGCCACGGTGGAGGCGCTGGCGGAGAAGTTCCTGAGCCGCGGCGCCGACCGCCGCTCCGCCGTGCTCGCCTTCGGCGGCGGCGTGGTGGGCGACGTCGCCGGGCTCCTTGCCTCCCTCTACATGCGGGGCCTGGAGTGCGTGCAGATCCCGACCACCTTCCTGGCGCAGGTGGATGCCGCCATCGGCGGCAAGACGGGAGTGAACCTGCGGGCGGGGAAGAACCTGCTGGGCAGCTTCCATCAGCCGCACGCGGTGCTGGTGGATCCCGCGGTGCTGGCCACGCTGCCCGAGCGCGAGTACCGCTCCGGGCTCTACGAGGCGCTGAAGTGCGGCGTCATCCGCAACCCGCGGCTCTTCGAGTTCATGGAGCGGGAGCGCAAGCGCATCTTGCAGCGCGAACCCAAGGCGCTGGAGTGGCTGATCGCGGAATGCGTCCAGGTGAAGGCGGAGGTGGTGGGCGCGGACGAGCGCGAGCTCGGGCTGCGCCGCATCCTGAATTTCGGGCACACCGTCGGCCACGCCCTGGAGGTCGAGACCGGCTACCGCCGCTTCCTCCACGGTGAAGCCGTGGCCTGGGGCATGGTGGCGGCCTCGAGTATCGCCGCGGCCATGGGGCGGTTGGATCCCGCCACAGCGCAGCGCATCACCGCGGCCGTGCTGGCCTATGGACCGCTGCCTTCCGTGGGGGTGCGAAGCCGCGCCCTGGTGCGCCGCCTGTCGGCCGACAAGAAGACGGTGGATGGCGTGGCCCACTTTGTGCTGCCGCGCGCCCTGGGGCGCGTGGAGATCGCCGCCAACGTCCCGGAGCGCGTGGTGGCGGGCGCAATGGACGGATTGCGGGCGCTGTCGCGGGCTTGAACGTGGGCGAGCCGCTCAAACCCGCAGTGGCCGGCGCCGCGCCGCAAGGCACAAGCGACGAGCAGTCCGCGGCCGCGGCGGTGCGCCAGATGTTCACCGCCATCGCGCCGCGCTACGACCTGCTCAATCACCTGCTCTCCTTCAACGTGGACCGCCGGTGGTGGCGGCGCACGGCGCGGACCTTCTCCGCCATCCTGCAGCGGCCCCAGGCGCGCGTCCTCGACCTGTGCTGCGGGACCGGCGACCTGGCGCTCGCCCTGCGGCGCGAGGCTCGCGGCGACCTGCCCGCCATCCTCGGAGCCGACTTCTCCCACGCCATGCTCGAGCGCGCCGCGCGGAAGTTCAGCGGCCGCAACTTGACGGCGCTCGAAGCCGACGCCCTGCGCCTGCCCTTCCCCGATTCCTCGTTCGACCTGGTGGTCTCCGCCTTTGGCTTCCGCAACCTGGCCAACTACGGTGCGGGCCTCGCCGAGATGCGGCGCGTGCTGCGGCCGGAGGGCGAGTGCGGCATCTTGGAATTCCAGGAGCCCCGCGGCGCGATGGGCGCCCTCTATGGTGTGTACTTCCGGCGGGTGCTGCCGGCGGTGGGCACCCTGATCTCCGGCGTGCCCGGTGCGTACGCCTACCTGCCCGCCTCGGTGCGACGCTTTCCCGCCGGGGAAGAGATGCTCGACCTCATGCGCGCGGCGGGCTTCCGCGAGGTCTCGTGGACGCCGTACACGTTCGGGATCGCGGGGTTGTTCCGGGGGAAGAAGTAGAGATCGTCATTCTGAGCGAAGCGAAGAATCCACTCCGTTTGGTCTCCATGCAACCCAGGGCATTCGCATCACCCCGGAGTTCATCAGAGAAGTTCCTTCGCCCCGACAAGGTCGGGGCTCAGGATGACAAGCGAGAATCAACCGCAAGGTCCTTCGTCCCGCTAAAGCGGTCTCAGGATGACAGATGTTTGACTATCTGCTCGAATCCACGGGGAGCGGCTTCTCAGCGGCAGGCAGTTGTTTCTCCGCGGGAGCTTCGGTCGCCAGCGACTTGCTGCCGTCTGCCGACTGCAAGCTGCTCGCTTCCGTCCGGAAGCTATCCACCAGCGCCTCCTCGATGGTGTAGCGGATGACGTCAGGGTAGGCATCTCCCAGGAATTCACGCAGGCGGTGGGTGTCCATGGTGTAGGAGCCGGCGATGTAGGGCAGGGCGTCGGGCGGCACGGCGCACACGCCCAGCTTCCACATCAGGCTGAGCGCGGCGCGGCAGGCGACGTGTCCGGGAAGGCGGAAGGCTTTGGTTCCGGCGAGCGCCAGGCAGCGCTCGAGCGACAGGGCCTCGCCGCGGCCAGCGACGTTCAGCACGGTGAGCGCCGGCTCGGCGCCGGTCTGGGGCCGGCGGAGGATGTGCGCCATCAGCCGGGCGACGTCGTCCACGTGCACGAACTGGAAGCGGTTCTCCAGGTACTCGCGGCCGGAGGGAACGATGAAGGGCAGGCGCCAACCCCGCTGCCGCATCCAGGCGGCGATGGGCCCGCGGCCGCTGGGCGTGCCGCGGAATCCGCCGATCAAGTAATTCTGCATGGAAGCGCCGGCAAAGATATGAGGGCGCAGCAGATAAACGCTGCATCCGCCCAACTGCTCGAAGCGCGCCCGCACCACCTCGTCGGCTTCCCGCTTGTGCACGGCGTAGGTGAGCGTGTGGCCGCCGAGGGGGTAGTCCTCGTCCACCGGAAGCGGCAGGCTGGGACCGTACACGGCGACGCTGCTGGGATAAATGAACCGGGTGACGGCGCCTCTGGGGCGGTTGGCCTCGGTGATGGCCTCCAGCACCCGCGCCGTTCCGGCAACGTTGATCTGCCACATGCGCTCCCGGTCGAGGATGCCGGTGCGCTGCGGGTCGATGACGAATCCCAGGTGGACGACCGCTGAGACTTCCTTCTCGCGCAGCAGGCGGATCAGCCGCTTGCACGAGGCCTCTTCCCCCAGGTCCAGGCTCTCGAAGCGCAAGGGAAGGGAGGTGGCGGACCGGGCCAGGTCCACGGCCGTGACCTCAAAATCGGAAAGCAGGGGCAGCAGGCGCAGGCCGAGGTTCCCGGCCGCGCCGGTGACCAGCACACTGGGTTTTCCCTGGGACATCTTGTGGACCGCCGGGAGACTGGCGAATCGTAGCACAGCCCGCCGCGCCTCC
>CBRAFF010000234.1:0-3305 GCA_967755155.1 uncultured bacterium | reverse complement strand
ACCACGCCACACTCCCGCGCGTACACGATCATCTGCCCCAGGTGCTCCGGCGTGTGGGTGACCAGGGTGAACAGCACCTCGCGCACCGTGCTGGGCTGGCCGTAGAGCTTGGCCGGCTTCGCCAGGTCGGCGTCGGAGGTCTTGAGCACGGTCTCCCTCACCAGGCTGAAGGACTGCTTCAACTGTTCCGCGATCGCGGCGCGGTCGGTGGTGGACTTCTCATAGTTCTTCCGGTCCATGCCGGCAGGCGGCGGAACTCCCATGCCGTCCAGGTAGAAGTAATTTCCCCCGGCCACGTGCAGCAGGGTTTCACTTACCGAGCGGGTCTCGGGCGTGGGGCGCCAGGTGTACTTCTCCTGGGGGATGGCCTCGGCCAAGCCGACGAACTTCTTTTCCAGCGCGTTCCACTCCTTCAGGAAGTCGGCGCGAAAGCCGGATGGGGGCGCTTCCATCGCCGTCGGCGCGGGCGCCGCCGCTTGCGCTCCGCCCTGAGCCGGCAACGGCAACGCGACCAGCAGGACCAGCATCACAATGTAGGTCTTTTTCACGGGTCTCCTCCGGGGGTGCCGGAAACTTTACGCCATGCTGCGGGCAATGGCAAAGCCGCGTTTTTTCCTGTCCCGGGAATGGCGGCGCATGGCTTATGATTTGCCCAGGGGCCTTAGGTCAGGCTCTGTCCCAGGTTTCACGAGCGCTCGCTGCACCGGCTCCAGCCGCAGATGAATACTCCCCCAAGAGGCGAATCCGCCGTGTGCTTTTCCTTGCTGAAAGGAATCCTTTGCCTGGCGGTGATGGCCCTGGGCGGCTCCGTGCCGCTTTGGGGTCAGGAGCTTCCGGCGGATGAGGCGGCGGTTCAGGTCGATCCCAGTCTGGTGGTGAGGTTCGAGGGAGAGCCCTGGGTCGGGCCCGCTCCCCTGGTTCCGCCGGAGCCGGCGGCGCCTCCGGATGCTCCTTCCGCTCTGCGCGAGGAGGAGATGGCGGGCGCCGACTCGTCCTCCTCCCGGCCTCCCGCTCCCCAGCCCGACTACGGCGGCGGCGGCGCTCCGGTGGTGAAGCCGGCCGCGTCCGTGCCCCCGTCGCAGAAGTTCCGATGGGGGCCGGCGCTGCGCCAGTCGTTGCTCTTCCTGGGAGTGGAGCACGGCTTTCGCATGACGCAGCTCTACACCCGCAAGCGGCTGGCCGGTCCCTTCTTCCAGGACTGGTTCGATTCCATCACCGAGGTGTCGGGCTGGAACGACAACGACGCCTTCTCCGCCAACTACATCGGCCACCCCATGCAGGGAGCGGCCGCCGGTTACATCCAGGTCCAGAACGATCCCAAAGGGATCCATCAGGAGTTCGGAGGCTCGCCGGAGTACTGGAAGAGCCGCATGCGGGCGCTGGCGTGGTCGGCCGCCTACAGCGTGCAGTTCGAACTGGGGCCGATCAGCGAGGCTTCCATCGGCAACGTGGGCCAGAAGAGAGGGACCGGGGGCGCGGTCGACCTGGTGGTGACGCCGGTGGCGGGGCTGGGCTGGATGGTGACCGAAGACGCGCTGGACAAATACGTCATCCAGCGGGTGGAGCAGAAGAGCCAGAGCCGTAACCTGCGGGCGCTGACGCGCTCGCTGCTGAACCCCAGCCGCAGCTTCGCCAACCTGTTGCGGCGCAAGCCGCCGTGGCACCGCGACACGCGCGACGGCGTAACCGTGGCCGGGCGATTTCCCCGGCCGCCCGCGCCGCGGCCGGCGGCGGTGACGCCACCTTCCCAGCCGGCCGCGGATCCCCGACCGGCGGCGGCAGCGGCACCGCCTTCCCCTCCGCCCGCGGACCCGGCGCAGTCCTGCGAAACGCCCTGCCCCTGAGGCGCCCAGCCTTTACTTCGCGTACTTCACCGAGCAGCCATAGGGACGCGTGACCGGCGTGGCCACCTGCTTGCCGGCGGCGACCTCGGTCAGGGCCGCCTGCACCCAGTTGGTGGCGCCGGCGATGTCCTTGGCATCGGCCGTGGACTTGTCGTCGATGGCGCCTTCATAGACCAGCCGGCCCTTGGGGTTGATGACGTACATGTGCGGCGTGGTCTTGGCGCCGTAGAGGTGCCCGATGGCGCCGCTGGGATCGAGCAGCGCGGCGGTGGGAGCGGAGTTGGTCTTCTTCAAGTACTCGTTCTCCTGCTCCGCGGTCACGTAGCCCTGCTCGCCGGGGGCGGAGGAGATGATGGTGAGCCACACCACGCCCTTGGCGGTCCATTCCTTCTGCAGCTTCTGCATGTTGCCGCTCTCGTAGTGCTTCTTGGTGTAGGGGCAGCCCTGGTTGTGCCACTCCAGCACCACCACTTTGCCGCGATAGTCGGAGAGCTTGTGGGCCTTGCCGTTGCTGTCGGTGCCGGCGAAATCCGGCGCCGCCTCGCCCACCCGGCCGGCCACGAGCGGAAGCGCCATCAGCACGGCGAGCACAGCCAGTATCCAGTTCGGTCGTTTCATTTCCATCCTCCTCAACTTGGTTTCTTGGTGGAATCTTTCTTCCGGGAATCCGGGATTGCGGCGCCGGCGACCGGCGCGTCGATGACGTACGACTTGCCCGAGGGCAGCACCAGGATGCCCTTTAGATTAGCGATGGGTTTCAGGAGTTGCCCCGATTTCTTGAGCCGCAACCGCACCCCGCGGGGGAAGGCGCTCGCGGCCTGGGGCGCGGCGTTCTCGATCTGCTGGGGCTGGAGCGGGAAGAATTCGGCGCGCGCCAGGGGCCGCCCGGTGTCGATAGAAAGCACGAACTCATCCCCCTGCGACCGCGCCCGGGCACGCCAGTGGGCCGGCGCCGGCTGGGGGATGCGCTCGCGGGCGTCGTCGAACACCTTGCTGGGCCGGGGCGCCGCACCGCGCAGGACGGGCAGCGAGAGCGAGACCTCCGTCTTTCCCGGGATGCAGACCTCGCGGCAGACCACCCACTTCACCGTTCCCGCCAGGTCCACCTGGGCGCCGGGCGCAAGCTCCGCGGGCGGGCGGATGGGCGCCAGCAGCAGCATTTGATCCGCGTAGCCGTAGTCGGTGGAGTACTTCGTCACCAGGCGCTCGGGATGCGGCCACTGCAACTCGCCGACCTGGAAGCCTGCGGGCAGGCGCCACTGGACGCGCGGCGGTTCGCCCGAGTCTCCGGGATTGGTCCAGTAGATGTGCCAGCCCTTGTCGAGATGGAACTGGACGGCGACCCAGAACTCCTGTCCCGGCGCGATCGAGGGCTGCTCGCCCGCCAGGGTCACGCGAATGACGTTGGCGCTGGGAAGCTGGGCGTCGGCGGGCGCGCCGGCGAGCGCGGCCAGTGCCAGC
>CBRAFF010000233.1:0-3318 GCA_967755155.1 uncultured bacterium | reverse complement strand
GGCGGACGCCTGCCGGCGGCGGATTGAAGGCCTGGAAGAAATTGTTTGGGAAAAGATGGTCGGGGAGAGAGGATTTGAACCTCCGACCCCCTGGTCCCGAACCAGGTGCTCTACCAGGCTGAGCCACTCCCCGACGAGGTGAGAATGCGTGAAAGGCGCGCTGAAAGCGCCCCGTTCCCACGTTCAGATTATAGCAAACGGGCCGATGCGCCCCGCAGGAGGGGCGCGGCTCGCAGTTGTTTCGACGGGAGAGAGCAGCCAGAGATGTCCCGCCCCGGCAGCGGGGCTTCTCGCCCCGCGGTGGTAAAATACGGGCTCCTTCGAACCGCGTTCGCGTTGTTGCCTACGTCCCCAGAGTGAGCCCAATCCGCATGGCATACAGCTTGGCGAAACCGCTCTCCATCACCTACGCCGATGCCGGGGTGGACATCGAGCGCGCCAACCGCACCAAGCAGCGCATCAAGTTCCTGGCGCACAAGACCTTCACCCGCGGCGTGCTGAGCGAGATCGGAGGCTTCGGCGGGCTGTTCGCGCTGGACAAGAAGCGCTACCGCGACCCGGTGCTGGTCTCCAGCGTGGACGGCGTGGGCACCAAGCTGAAGGTCGCCTTCGCCATGAAGTTCCACCAATCCGTGGGCGGCGACCTGGTGAACCACTGCGTGAACGACATCGCGGTGCAGGGCGCCACGCCGCTGTTCTTCATGGACTACCTGGCCACCGGCAAGCTCGACCCGGGCGTGGCGGAAAAGATCATCTCCGGCATCACCGAGGCCTGCCGCCACAACGGCTGCGCGCTCATCGGCGGCGAGACGGCGGAGATGCCCGGCTTCTATCCCGCCGGCGAGTACGACCTGGCCGGATTCATCGTCGGAGTTGTGGACCGCGAGCGCATCCTCACCGGGAAGAAGGTCGCGGTGGGCGACATCCTCATCGGCCTGCCCTCCACCGGCCTGCACACCAACGGCTATTCCCTGGCCCGCAAGCTGCTGTTCGAGGTGGCGCGCTACTCGCCCGAGAGCTACGTGAACGAGCTCAAGAACAAAGTCGGCAACGAGCTGTTGCGGCCGCACAAGAGCTACTGGCCGGTGCTGCGCCGGCTGCTGGAAGCCGACGTGGTCTCCGCGCTCGCCCACATCACCGGCGGCGGCATCACGGAGAACCTGCCGCGCGTGCTGCCGCGCGGGACCGCGGCCGTGGTCGAGTTCGGCACCTGGCCGGTGCCGCCCATCTTTCGGCACCTGCAAACGCTGGGCAACATCCCGCAGCCGGAGATGCTGCGCACCTTCAACATGGGCATCGGGATGGTACTGGTGGCGCCGCACAAGAAGTTCAAGCGGGTGATGGGCCTGCTGGACCGCGCCGGCGAGCGCGGCTACACCATCGGGCGCATCGTCAAGGGCGACCGGAAGGTCACGTACAAGTAAGAGAGAAGCGTCCTCAAGGACTCGCCGTTTGAAGGCACGACAGGCGAGAGGGCACGGCTTCAGCCGTGCCGTTCAGGCCGGAATAGGATCGGGGCTTTAGCCCCGGAGGATTCGTGCCTCCGCGGCTAAAGCCGCGTTTGACTTCGACGACCGCGGCACGACTAAAGTCGTGCCCTCTCTTTTTCCGCAATCCGTTTGGAGGACGATGCCAGGCAGCGATTCCATGTTCTCGCGCATGCTGGGCGTGGTGCGGCGCATCCCGCGCGGCCAGGTCTCCACCTACGGCGACATCGCCTACGCCGCCGGCTTTCCCGGCCGGGCGCGGCAGGTGGCCTGGGCGCTGCACGCCTCCCATGGCCTGCCCTGGCATCGAGTGGTGGGCGCGGGAGGGAAACTGCTGATGCCGGGAGAGTACGGCTTCGAGCAGCGGTTGCGCCTGGAGGCCGAGGGCGTCAAGTTCGCCGGCCGGCGCGTACGCATGGAGCTGCACCGGCACGCCTGGTTCAAGCGCAAGAAGAAGAAAACCAGCCGGCGCTGATTTTCTCTGTGTACCTCTGTGCCCCTGTGTCTCGGTGGTAGGTGTTGATTTTCCCTCTGTGGACCTCTGTGTCTCTGTGTCTCTGTGGTAGGTTTTCCTTTACACGGTGGTAGTGTTCCCTTACATGGCAGACAAGAAGAAGCTCGGCATCCTGCTCTCCGGCCGGGGAACGAACTTCGAGGCCATCGCCGACTCGGTGGGCGCCGGGCGCATCCCCAACGCCGAGATTGCCATCGTCATCTCCAACCGCGCCCAGGCGCTGGGCCTCGAGTCGGCGCGGCGCCGCGGACTGGAGACGCGCGTCCTCCCCTCCGGAGGCAAGGAGCGCCAGGCTCACGACGCCGAGGTGGTCGCCGCCCTCCAAGAGAAGAAGGTGGACCTGGTCTGCCTGGCCGGCTACATGCGCCTGCTCTCGCCCTGGTTCGTGCAGCAGTTCCCGCAGCGCATCCTCAATATCCATCCCGCGCTGCTGCCCGCTTTCGCGGGCCTGGAGGCGCAGAAGCAGGCCTTCGACCACGGCGTAAAGGTCTCCGGTTGCACCGTGCACTTCGTGGACGAGCAGCTCGACCACGGCGCCATCGTGGTGCAGCGCACCGTCCCCGTGCTCGACTCCGACGACGAACACACCCTCGCCGCCCGCATCTTGGAACAAGAGCACATCGCCTACACCGAAGCCATCAACATCGCGCTGGAAGGAAAGTTCACCGTCGTCGGGCGACGCGTCGTGAGGAAGTGAAAGCCGCGCCCCACACCTTATAATCGCCCCATGGCCTTCGCTCCCGTCGACGAACAGCTCGCCTACCTGAAAAAAGGTGCGGCGGAGATCATCCGCGAGAGCGAGCTGCGCGAGCGGCTGGAAAAGTCCCGCGAGACCGGGACGCCGCTGCGCGCTTATGCCGGCTTCGATCCCACGGCGCCCGACCTGCACCTGGGCCATACCGTGCTCATCCGCAAGCTGAAGCACTTCCAGGACCTGGGGCACACGGCCATCTTCCTCATCGGCGACTTCACCGGGATGATCGGCGACCCCACGGGGCGCTCGGTCACGCGCCCGCCCCTCACCCACGAGCAGATCGATGCCAACGCCGAAACCTACAAGGCGCAGGTGTTCAAGATCCTCGACCCGACGAAAACCGAAATCCGGTACAACAGCGAATGGTTCGCGCCGCAGAAGTTCACGGCGGAAGACTTCATCCGGCTGGCGGCGAAGTACACGGTTTCGCAGATGCTGGAGCGCGAGGATTTCCACCAGCGCTTCCAGGCGGAAAAGCCCATTTCTCTGCACGAACTGCTGTATCCGCTGGTGCAGGGGTACGACTCCTTCATGCTGCGGTGCGACGTACAACTGGGCGGCAC
>CBRAFF010000232.1:0-3363 GCA_967755155.1 uncultured bacterium | reverse complement strand
TGACGCGTGCCAGCAGCGGCGCGATGCGCGTCAGCTCGCGGCGTACGAAATAGTGATGCTTCTGGATGATGTGCGCGATCAGGCCGAACAGCGGCTCGCGCTGCCAGGAGGCGTCGTCCCACCCGGGCTCGGCGGCCTGTTTTTCAGCCTCGGCCAGAGAGCGCTCCACGTCCTCGAGCGTCACGTGGGCGGCGGCGCAGGCTTGTTCCAGTGAACGCCCGCCTCCGCAGCAGTAGTCGATGCCCAGCCGCTCGAAGACTCGCGTGGCGTTGGGAAGCTCCAGGGCAAGCTCCCGCACCGTCTTGCCGGCGACCAGCATGGCCTCCTCCTCGAACCTGGCTGCGAGTCTAGAGGGAGGTGCGGAAGGGTGCTGTGACCCGGCTCACTGGGGCGTGTGACGTCCATCACGGGACGGGGCTGAGTCCCGATCGTTGCCGGGCAAGACGCCGGCGCTACCCGGCGCCCTACGGTCCCGTGCCGCCGCTGTGGCAGTCGGTGCAGTTGATTTCCTTCATATCGCCGAGGTCCACGGGGTGCTTGAAGGCTGAGCCGGAGACAGTGGTCATGGGGGTGCCGCCCTCCTCCTGGCCCAGGACGACGTGGCAGGCGTCGCAGTCCTTGCTGATGACCTTGCCCTCCGGACTCACGTGCTGGCCATCGTGGCAGCGGAAGCAGCCGGGGTTATAGAAGTGCCCGATGTTGTTGGGATGCGTCTTCCAATCCACCTTCATCTCCGGGAACATGTTGGTCTGGAAGATGCGCTGCACCTCGGAAATGGCCTGCTGGATGGCGGGCTGGCGGGCGGAGTAAACCTGCGGATACTTGGTGAGATAGGTGCGGTCGAGCTCGGTGGCGATGCCTTCCATGGCCTCGGGCGTCGAGTTGTAGGGCTTGGTCAGGAGCTCGACGGCCGTGGCCTTGATGAAGGGCAGGGTGCGGTCGATCTTGCCCGCCAGCAGCGACTCGTCCACCGCCCGGTCGGGCGGGACGTAGATGTGGCTGGGCCGGTTGTGGCAGTCCACGCAGTCCATGGTGCGGGGCTCCGCCTTTTTCAGGTCCTCGGGCTTCAGGGTGGAGTCCTTGGCGGTGTATTCGGTCACGCGGCCCTGCATGTCCTTGATGCGCACCCAGGGGATGACCTGGCGCTGCGGGTCGGTGGCCACGTAGGTGACCTCGTTGGCGATGTTCATGTGCCAGTGGATGCCGGCGGTGAGCCCCGTGGCGGAGCTGCCGCCTCCGGTCTTGATGAGCATGCGCACCTGCCGCGGTGTGTTCTTCTCGTCGGAGGAGAAGTGGGTGATGACCTTTAACTGCCCGCCGTAGAAGCGTTCCGGCCAGTGGCAGTGCTCGCAGGTCTCGCGCGCCGGGCGCAGATTGTGCACCGGGGTGGGGATGGGCTTGGGGTATTTGTGGAAGAGCACGGAATAGACCTGGTAGCTGCCGGAGAGCTTCGATTGGACGTACCAGCCCGCCCCCGGGCCCACGTGGCAATCCACGCAGGCCACGCGGGCGTGCGGCGATTGCTGGTAGGCGGTGAACTCCGGGTGCATCACCGAGTGGCAGGTCTGGCCGCAGAACTGCGTGGTCTCGGTGTACTTGTACGCCCGGTAGCTGCCCTGCGCGCTCAGCAGCAGAAAGAACAGGGCGCCGCTCACGAAGAAGGCGAACGCGTTGCGCTGCCGGGGCAGGTTCAGGTCGATGCGCGGGTAGGGCGCGTACTGCCCCGGCGCCAGCTTGCGCCGCCGGCGGCGCTCCCACAGCATCCCCGCCGGGATGAGCGCCAGCCCGAAGATGAGCACGGCGGGCAGCACCATGTAGGCCAGGATGCCGACGTAGGGATTGGTGCGGACCCCGAAGACGTCCAGCAGCAGCAGGAAGAGGATGTTGGCCAGGCTGATGAGCGCGATGGCCGAGCCGCCCCAACTGATCCAGTTGCGGAACAGGCCCGAGGGACGCAGCCCCGGGCGCAACTCGGCAGGCTTGGCTTCGCTCTCGCGCGGCTTCTCCGGGCTCTCGTCAGGCATCCGTCATCCTTTCCGTGTCTCGGCGCGGTGTCCTATTCTGGCTGCTCCGGCTCCTTCTTTCCCTCGTTCCCGGGTCCTTCGGCCTTCGCCTCCGGCTCGGCTGCCTTCTCTTCTTCCCTGGCTTCGTCCTCCGGCGGCCCGACCATCCGCTCGTAGGCCAGAGCGTGGTGTTCCTTGTAGCGCTCCTCCGAGACCTTGCCGTCCCAGAAGGCGAGGTCAATAGGATAAACATCCGGGTCAAACATCACATGGTAGAAGTGCCAGACGGCGATGGCCAGCACCGCCAGAATGGCCTCGTAGAAGTGGATGGCGTTGGCGATGTCCACCGCCCAGCGCGGCAGCACCCAGCCGACCTGCACCTTGAACCACAGGAAGAGCCCGGTCGCCCCCATCAGCGCGGTGCCCCAGACCATGGCCAGATACTCGAGCTTTTCGGCGTAGGTGAAGCGCCCGAAGCGGGGATGCTCGCGGCTGCGGCCCAGGTGGTAGAGCATGGTGGCCGAGAGGTCGCGGAGGTCCTGCAGCTTGGGGATGAAATCGCGCAGCACCTGGCGGCCCTCGCGCGAGCGCCACAGGTAGACCAGGTGGTAGAGGCCCACTCCCATCAGGATGACGGCGGCCACGCGGTGCCCGTAGCGCCGGAGCGACTCGCTCGAGCCCAGCAGCCAGGCCAGCGGCGACTCGGGATACTTCAGCGCGAAGCCGGTGACGGCCAGGAAGATGAAGCTCGAGAGCAACGCCCAGTGCTGGGCGCGCTGCGCCCGCGACATGCGGACCACGGTGCGTCCCAAGCGCCGGCGCCGCTCCCGCATCTTGCTGCCCCACAGGATGCCGTTGTGCACCAGCATGCCGCCGATGGTCGCGACGATGAGCAGCAGGTAGAAGCGCCGCACCCACGCCGTGCCCACGCTGCCGATGTCGCGGGAAAGCGGCACGCCGATGTGCACCTGCGCCTGCGCGAAGTTCTGGCTGGCTCCGGGATGGCACTGCCCGCAGGTCTTCACCAGGTTGTCCTTGTTGACCATGGACAGGGGATCGGAGGAGGGAAGGATGTTGTGCACGCCGTGGCAACTGGCGCAGTTGGCCACCACCTTGGAGTCCAGTTGCGAGGCCAGGCCGTGGTAGCTGTCCAGGTAGGTGGCGGCGCGCGCGCCGGGGATGCCCATCTCGTGGGTTCGGCGCACGCCTTGGTGGCACTGGGCGCTGGTGGTGCGGGCCAGCGCCTGCGCCGCCACCGAGGAGCTGGGATCGATGTGTGCCTTGATGAGGTGGATGCCGTGGCAGTCGGTGCACACCGGAGCCTGCCAGTTGCCGCGCGCGATGGCCTTGCCGTGGATGC
>CBRAFF010000231.1:0-3372 GCA_967755155.1 uncultured bacterium | reverse complement strand
GGAGCGCTCCACCACCTCGTCCAGGCGGCGGCGGTTGCTCACCCCGTTCAACTTCAGCCCCGCGGCGACGTTGTCGTAGATGGACATGGTGGGGAAGGGATTGGCCTTCTGGAACACCATGCCCACGCGGCGGCGCAGCTCCACCGGATTGGTGCCGCCGCCGTAGATTTCCTGGTCCCCGATGCGCACCTGCCCTTCCACCCGAGCTTCGGGGTTGGTTTCGTGCAGGCGGTTGAGGCAGCGGATGAAGGTGGATTTGCCGCAGCCCGAGGGGCCGATGATGGCGGTGGCGTGATTGGCGGCGGCGTGGAGCGAGATGGCGAACAGCGCCTGCGTCCGCCCGAACCAGGCGGAGAGCTGGCCGACTTCGATGCCCACGCCCATCTCCGGCCTCTCCCTTCACCATGCCGCGGGCGGCGAGCAGCCGCACGGCGGCGACCGTTCCCACGATGAGCACGATCAGCACCAGCGCTCCCGCCCAGGCCTGGCGGTGCCATTCGTCGTAGGGAGAGATGGCGTAGGCGAAGATCTGCAGGGGCAGGGCGGCGGTGGGCTGGTCGGGGCGCAGGTTCCAGAACTGATTGCCGAAGGCGGTGAACAGCAGCGGCGCGGTCTCGCCGGCGATGCGGCTGAAGCCCAGCATGATGGCGGTGATCACGCCGGGCAGCGCCGTCCGCAGGGTGATGGAAACCGTGGTGCGCCACTCGGGGACGCCCAGGCCCAGCGCCGCTTCGCGGATGGAATGCGGCACCATGAGCAGCATCTCTTCCGTAGCCCGGGTGACGGTGGGCACCAGCATGATGCCCAGCGCCACGCCGCCGGAGAAGGCGGAGAAATGCCCTTGCCGCAGGACGATGAGCGCGTACACGGCGATGCCCACCACGATGGAGGGGACGCCGTTCAGCACGTCGGCGGTGAAGCGGATGTAGTTGCCCAGGCGGTTGCGTCCGTACTCCGCCAGGTAGATGCCCGCGCCCACTCCCAGCGGGACTCCGAGGGCGCAGGCGATGGCCAGGATGGTGCCCGAGCCGATGATGGCGTTGGCCATGCCGCCGCCCGGCTCGCCCACCGGCGCGGGAGTATGGGTAAGGAAGGCCCAGTTCAGCGCGCCGGCGCCGCGATAGACCAGGTAAGCGAAGATGGCCAAGAGCGGCGCCAGGACGAGCAGCGTGGTGAGAGCGGCGGCGGCGGTGGCCAGGTGGTCGGTGAGCTGTCGCCGCCAGCGCACGTAGCTGCTTCCGTAGGTGACGGCGTTACTGGGCATGGACCCTCGCGGGCGTGCCGCGCGTGACCGACCACACCAGCAGGCGCGCCAGCGCGTTCACGACGATGGTGACCAGGAAGAGCGCCAGGCCGATCTCGAAGAGCGCGCTGAGGTAGAGGTCGTCGGTGGCTTCGCTGAACTCGTTGGCGATCACGCTGGCCAGGGTGTAGCCGGGGGCGAGCAGGGATTTGGCGATCTCCGGGCGGTTGCCGATGACCATGGTGACCGCCATGGTCTCGCCCAGAGCGCGTCCCAGTCCCAGGATGATGGCGCCCACGATGCCGGCGCGTGCGTTGCGCAGCACACCCATGTGGATCATCTCCCAGCGGGTTGCGCCCAGCGCCAGCGCCGCCTCCCGCTGGTGCCGCGGCACCGCCACCATCACCTCCCGGGTGATGGAGGAGATGATGGGAACGATCATGATGGCCAGGATCACGCCCGCGGCCAGCATGCCGATGCCGTAGGGCGGTCCCTCGAACAGCCCGGTCCATCCGTAGCGCGACATCAGCCAGGGCTCTACGTCCTCCCGCAGCAAGGGGACCAGCACGAAGATGGCCCAGAGCCCGTAGATGACGCTGGGGATGGCGGCCAAGAGTTCGCTGGCAAAGGAGACGGCGGCGCGCAGCCACCGCGGGCAGATCTCGGTGACGAACACGGCCACGCCCAGCGCCAGCGGGACGGCCAGCACCAGGGCCAGCAGCGAAGAGACCACGGTGCCGTAAATGAAGGGCAGCGCGCCGAACTCGCCGGAGACCGGGTCCCACTGGCTTGCGACCAGGAACTTGAAACCGAACTGGTTGATGGCCAGGCGCGAGCCCTGGAAGAGCTCGAAGACGATGAGCACTACGATGGCGATGACGCTCAACCCGCAGGCCAGCATGGCGTAGCGGAAGAGATGGTCGGCAAGACGGTCGGCGCGCAGTTGCCGCAGGAAGCGCTGCCAGCGAGTTGTGGGGCGGTGCGGCATGAGGCTACATCGGCCAGAGATTCAGAAGTATTTTGGTCGTGCACCAGGCAATGCCGGCGCAGACGGGGAAGGTAAGCACCCAGGCAGCCACGATCTCCCGGGCCACGCCCCAGCGCACGGCGGAGAGGCGACGAGTGGCGCCCACACCCATGATGGAAGTGTTGATGGTGTGCGTTGTGCTCAACGGGATACCGAAATAGGAGGCAGCCAGGATGGTGAGTCCGGCGCCGGTTTCCGCGGCGAACCCCTGCACCGGTTGCAGCTTGGTCAGCTTCAGCCCCATGGTCCGGATGATGCGCCAGCCGCCCACGGCGGTCCCCACGCCCATGGTCAGTGCGCAGATCCAGATGACCCAGCCCGGCACGTGGAAGCTGGGGAGAATCCCGCCGAGCAACAGGGTGAGGGAAAAAACTCCGATAAACTTCTGCCCGTCGTTGGAACCGTGGCCGAAGGCCATCAGAGCAGCGGAGAAGATCTGCAGCCGACTGAACCAGCGCCGAACCGTCTCCGGGTGGGCGCGGAAGAAGAGGCGATAGATCAGCGTCATGAACAGCAGGCCGCCGCCAAACCCCAGGAAGGTGGAGAAGGCCAGGCCGATACCCACCTTGAGCCATCCGTCCCAAAGCAACACACTGGGCCCGGCGGCTGCCAGGCCCGCGCCGCTCAAGCCGGCCACCAGGGCATGGCTCTCGCTGGTGGGCAGGCCCCGCACCCAGGCCAGGGTGCTCCAGACGACAATGCCCAGCATGGCGGCAGCGATGGTGGACAAGCTGATGGCCTCCGTCTTGACGATGCCCTTGCCGATGGTCTCCGCCACTTTGAGGCCGTAGAAAGCTCCCGCGATGTTCAGGGCGGTCGCCATTACCACTGCAGGGTAGGGACGCAACACGCGAGTGGCAACGACCGTGGCGATGGCGTTGGGAGCGTCCGTCCAGCCGTTGACAAACTCGGCTGCCAGCACCAGCAGCAGCACAATCACCAGCACCGGGGTGAAAACGCCGTCCGTGTCCGTCGCCGCGGCCAGGGCCGGCGGGCGGCTCATGTCCGAGGCCAACACACCTATGGATGCGGGCCAAGCCATCATGACGAGAGTCCTCCCGCCTCAAGCTATTCATACCTGACGATTGTTAAAGGATTGTTA
>CBRAFF010000230.1:0-3383 GCA_967755155.1 uncultured bacterium | reverse complement strand
AGCGGCGCCGGCCCATCGGCCGCAACGACAAGAAGGTGGCGGAGCTGGAGAAGGCGTGGAAAGACGCCATCGCCGCCGCCGACAAGTTCGTCATCGTCAACGAATTTGGCGACATTATCGACCGCGAGGGCGGCACCGGATTGAACGCCTTCACCAACGACGACGAAACCGGATACTTCTTTTCCTTCCCCGCCAACCGCCTGGAGCTGTGGGCGTATCTGGAATCGGAGCGCTATCTGCATCCCGTCTACCGCGAGTTCTACAAGGAGCGGGACGTGGTGCACGAGGAGCGTCGCCTGCGCACTGACAGCCAGCCCGTGGGCCGGCTGTTCGAGCAGTTCCTGGCCTCCAGCTTCATCGCGCATCCCTATGGACGCCCGGTCGTGGGCTGGGATTCCGATCTGAACACCTTCTCCGCCACCGACGCCCAGGCCTTCCACAAGAAGTACTACGTCCCTTCCAATATGGTGGTGACGCTGGTGGGCGACGTGAAGGCCAAAGAGGCGATGCCCCTGATGGAGAGATACTTCGGCCGGCTGCCCGCCGGGCCCGCTCCTGAGCCCACGCGCACCATCGAGCCGCCGCAGAACGCCGAACGCACTGTGATCCTGCACGAGGCCGCGCAGCCCTTCTACTTCGAGGGCTACCATCGCCCCGATTCGCGCGACCCGGATGACGCCATCTACAACGCCATCTCCGACGTGCTCTCCAAGGGCCGCACCTCGCGCCTGTATAGGTCGCTGGTGCGCGACAAGAAGATCGCCGTCTTCGCCGGCGGCTTCAATGGCTTCCCCGGAGACAAGTATCCCCACCTGTTCGCTTTCCTCACCGTGCCCGCCGCCGGGCATGCGCCGCAGGAGGTGGGCGAGGCCGTCCACGCCGAGCTCGAGAAGCTGAAGAACGAGGACGTCACCGACGAAGAGTTGCAGAGTGTGAAGACGCGCGCCAAAGCCGACCTCATCCGCGGGCTGGCGGATAATCAGGGCCTGGCCAACCAGTTGGGCGGAGCTCAGGCGCGCTACGGCGACTGGCGGGAACTGTTCCGCGCCATCGACCGCATCGAGAAAGTGACCAAGGCAGACATCCGCCGGGTCGCTGGCAAGACCTTCGTCCCCACCAACCGCACCGTCGGCATGATCCAAAGCACCAAGATGGCCGGCGCGGCCCCGAAAGGAGCCAAGTAATGAACCGCCTTCATCGAGTTGTCCGCCATTCGCTGCTGAGTTTCGCCATCCTCGCTCTTCTGCTGGCGCCCGCTTCCCTGCTGGCGCAGGCGGAGAAGGCCGCGGCGCCGGCCAAGACGCCGCCGCGCTCCATGCCCTGGACGCGCATCCAGAAGCCGCCGTTGCCTCCCTTCACTCCCCAGCAGCCCACGCGCCTGGAGCTGGAGAACGGCATGGTCATCTTCCTGCAGGAGGACCATGAACTGCCGCTGATCGAGGGCGTGGCGCGTATCCGCGGCGGCTCGCGCGAGGAACCCGCGGAGAAGGCCGGCCTGGTCAGCCTGTTCGGCCAGTCCTGGCGCACCGGCGGCACCAAGTCGAAGACCGGCGACCAGCTCGACGACGTATTGGAGACCCGCGCTGCCCAGATCGAGACCTCCGGAAGCTCGGACTCCACCAATATTTCCTGGTCCTGCCTGAAGGAAGACCTGGACACTGTGCTGCCGGTCGTCCTCGAGCTCCTGCAACAGCCGGAGTTTCGCGAGGACAAGCTGGTCCTGGCCAAGACGCAGGTGAACACCGGCATCTCCCGGCGCAACGACAGCTTCCTGACCATCGCCTCCCGCGAGGCAAACAAGCTGGCCTACGGCGCCGACAATCCCTACGCCCGCGTGCCCGAGTACTACACCGTCAAGGCCGTCACCCGCGACGACCTGCTGGCCTGGCACAAAGCGTACGTCCATCCCAACAACATCATCCTGGGCGTGGTGGGCGACTTCGATTCCAAACAGATGGAGGCCAAGCTGCGCGCCGTATTCGGCTCCTGGGCCAAAGGTCCCGAGGCGCCCAAGACGGCCATCGAGTTCAAGCATCCCAAGCCCGGCATCTACTACGCCGCCAAGGAGGACGTGAACCAGAGCGCCATCTTCATGGTGGACCTGGGCATCACCCGCGACAATCCGGACTACTACGCCGTCGAGGTGATGAACCAAGTGCTGGGCGGCGGGTTTTCCTCGCGCCTGTTCTCCAGCATCCGCTCCAAGAAGGGCCTGGCCTACGCCGTGTTCGGCTCCCTGGGTTCGGCCTTCGACCATCCCGGCGTGCTGCAGGTGGGCATGACCACCAAGAGCCAGACCACGGCCACCTCCATCGACGCCCTGCGCCAGGAGCTGGATGGCATCGTCAAGAACCCGGCCACAGCAGACGAGATGAAGCGAGCCAAGGACAGCATCCTGAACTCTTTCGTCTTCGAATTCGACTCCAAGGACAAGATCCTGCGGGAGCGCATGCGGTATGAGTTCTACGGCTATCCCGCGGACTTCCTGGAGCGCTACCGCGCGGCCATCGAGAAGGTGACGGCCGCCGACGTGGCCCGCGTGGCCGAGAAGTACGTCCACAAGGACCAGCTCGCCGTGCTGGTGGTGGGCAAGGCCGCGGACTTCGAGAAGCCGCTGGCCTCCTTCGGCCCGGTCACCGACGTGGACATCTCCATCCCGGAGAGCGCGCCCGGGACCGCGAGCAAGAAGACCGCCGCATCCAACCCCGAGGGCCTGGCCTTGATGGCCAAGGTGGTCGCGGCGCTGGGCGGCGCGGAGAAGGTGCAGGCCGTCAAGTCCATGAGCCAGAAAGCCACGCTGCTCATCAAGACGCCGCAGGGAGAACTGCCCATCGAGGCGGAAGGCACCACGCTGTTCCCCGACACCACTTACATGAAGCTGCAGACTCCGATGGGAGAGCGGGTGACGGTGTTGTCGCCGGCGACGAGCTTTGTGGGGATGGGAGGCCAGACGGGCGACATGCCCGCCGTCATGAAGGAAGAGACGCTGAAGACCCTAAAGCGCCACCTGCTCTTCGTGGCCCAGCACGCCTCCGATCCCAAGTTCACCTTCGCCGCCGCCGGCACGGAGAAGATCGGCGACGTGGAGGCCAGCATCCTCGACGTAAACGCGGACGGCGCCGAGACTCGCTGGTACGTCGACCCGCAGAGCGGCAAAGTCCTGCGCACCTCCTTCCAGGCCATGGGGATGGCCGGTCCCAGCACGCGGGTGACGGACAACCTGGAGTGGCAGACGGTGGACGGCATCACCCTGCCTTCCAAGCAGGCTATCTCGGAGAACGGGCAGCCCAGCGGGTCGAGCACGGTGAAGGAGCTGGTCATCAACCCGACGGTGGATCCGAAGCTCTTCGAGCGGCCGGCGGGGCCCAAGCCGTAGCGCCGCC
>CBRAFF010000229.1:0-3415 GCA_967755155.1 uncultured bacterium | reverse complement strand
TCAAGTGCCTTTGGAGCACTTAGTCTAGGTTCGAATCCTAGCCGCCCAGCCAGAGTTGAGCAGGGGGCAGGACGCAGGGGGCAGGTAAGCGGGGTCCAACGCGGTTCAACCAGACCAGCGGAGGAGATATGGCGACCATAGCGACCACGACCGACAAAAAGAGCCAGGCAGGCGAGCAGGCCAAAGCGGAGCGCAAGCCGCAACGGCCGCGCCGCGACGACAAGTTCAAGATCTTCTCCGGCTCGGCCAATGAGCCGCTGGCGGACGAGATCTGCAACTTCCTGGGCATGACCCGCGGCCAGTGCCACGTCACCCGCTTCTCCGATGGCGAGGTGTACCTGCAGGTGCTGGAGAACGTGCGCGGCGCCGACGTCTTCGTGGTGCAGCCCACCAGCTTCCCCGTGGACCAGCACCTGATGGAGCTCTTGCTGATGATCGACGCGCTCAAGCGCGCCTCGGCGCGGCGCATCACCCCGGTCATCCCCTACTTCGGCTACGCCCGGCAGGACCGCAAGGACAAGCCGCGCGTCCCGGTGTCGTCGAAGCTGGTGGCCGATCTGTTGACCACGGCGGGCGCCCACCGCGCCCTGGTCGTGGACCTGCACGCGCCCCAGATCCAGGGGTTCTTCAACATCCCGGTGGACCACCTGTTCGCCTCGCCGGTGCTGGTGGCCTACTTCCGGGAACTCAAGCTGCCCGACCTCACCGTGGTCTCGCCCGACGCGGGCGGCGTGGAGCGGGCCCGCTTCTTCGCCAAGAAGATGGAATCGCCCATCGCCATCCTGGACAAGCGGCGCACCGACGTGAACGTGGCCGAAGTGATGCACGTCATCGGCGACGTCAAGGGGCGCACCTGCTTGATCCTCGACGACCTCATCGACACCGCCGGTACCCTGGTGAACGCCGCCGAGGCCCTGCTGGGCGCCGGCGCGCTCAAGGTGTACGCCTGCGCTTCGCATCCGGTGCTCTCCGGGCCGGCCATCGAGCGCATCTCCAAGTCGCGGCTGGAGCAGGTGGTGGTCACCAACACCATCCCGCTGACCGCGGCGGGACGGAACGAGCCCAAGATCAAGGTGCTCTCCATCGCCGGGCTGGTGGCGCGCGCCATCCAGTCCATCCATGAGGAGACCTCGGTCAGCACGCTGTTTTCGTAACCAAGTTTCGGGATAGGGAAGGGATTCATGAAGAGCACGGCAACCGTAAGCGTAGTGGAAGCGCAGCCGCGGGCGGAGGACTCGCGCGGCAAGAACGTGGCCCGGCGCCTGCGCCGCGCCGGCAGCATCCCCGGCGTGGTCTATGGCGCCAAGAAGCCGGCCATGGCGGTCAGCCTCAACCCCAAGCAGCTCACCCAGATCCTGCACTCGCAGGCCGGGCACAACACCATCTTCGACCTGAAGGTGGGCGAGGAGTCCGCCAAGGTGATGATCGTGGACTGGCAGTACGAGCCGGTGTATGGCGCGCTGCTGCACGTGGACCTGAAGCGCATCGCCATGGACCAGCGCCTGCGGGTGAAGGTGCCTGTGCTGCCCCAGGGCGAGGCGGCGGGCGTGAAGCAGCAGGGCGGCATCCTGGAGCTGGTGCAGCGCGAGGTGGAGATCGAGTGCCTGCCCGGCGACATCCCCAGCCACTTCGACGCCGACGTCACCGAGTTGGTCTTCGGTAAAGTCCTGAGGGTGAGCGACCTGGTGCACGACCCCAAGTGGAAATTCCTCACCGACGGCAATCAGACGGTGGCGCACATCGTGTCGGTCAAGGAAGAAGAGGTCCCGACGCCGGAAGCCGCCGCCGAGGCTGCCGCGGCCGCGCCCGCCGAGCCCGAGGTCATCAAGAAGGGCAAGCAGGAAGTGCCGGAGGAGGGCGCCGAAGCCGAAGCGGCTGCGCCCGCCAAGCCGGAGAAGGCCGAGAAGAAAGAGAAGGAAAAGAAATAGCCGACGTGAAACTGATTGTCGGGCTCGGCAATCCGGGCATCGAGTACCAGTTCACGCCGCACAACCTGGGCTTTCTGGCGGTGGACCGCATCGCCGGAGCGTGCGGGGCGCGGGTTTCGAACCGGCGTTGCCGGGCGCTCACCGCCAAGGTCGAGTTCGCGGGCAAGGAAGTTCTCCTGGCCAAGCCGGAGACCTTCATGAACTTGAGCGGCATGTCGGTGCGGGAGCTGGTGAAGGAGTTCGAGGTCGAGCCGTCGCGGGACCTGATCGTGATCCACGACGAACTCGACCTGCCGCTGGGCACCCTGCGCATCCGCCAGCGGGGCGCCTCCGCCGGGCACAACGGCCTGGAGTCCATCCTGGGCGCGCTGGAGACGCCGGAGTTCGTGCGCATCCGGCTGGGCATCGCGCCGGCGCATGCGGTGCGGGACGGCGCGGCGTATGTGCTCTCGCCGTTCAAGAAAGCGCAGTATGCGCTGGTGGACGAGATGCTGGATTCGACGGCCGAAGCGGTCGAGGTCATCCTCACCGAAGGGGCCGGAAAAGCGATGAACCGGTTCAACCGCCGGGTTCCGGCGGAGAGTCCGGAGAAATGATGCAGCCCCAGGGCTGCTGAGGAGAACCAGATGGCGCGTGTTTACGAAGTGATGTTCATCATCCGGCCCGACGTGCCGGAGGACGAAGTGGAAAAGCTGATCACCCACCTGGAGGGTTCCGTCACCTCCAGCGCGGGCACGGTCAAGGTCGAGCGCATGGGCAAGCGGCGCCTGGCCTACACGGTGCGCAAGTTCCAGGAAGGCATCTACGTCCTGCTGACGGTGGAAGGCTCGGGGCAGATGGTGCACGAGCTGGAGCGCCGCCTGCGCGTGACCGAGCCGGTCATCAAGTTCCTCACCGTGCGCGTGGACGAGGAGCAGAAGCGGCTGGACAAGGTGAAGAAGATCCGCGACTCGCGCGTGAAGCGCAAGCCGCAACCGGCCGCGGAAGCGCCGGGCGCCGAGCCGGCTGCTGCGGCCTCGGTGTAACCATTTTCCGCGTCTCGCCATTGCGGGACGCACTTGAGTAAGGAGAGCTATGGCTGACGAACCTGTTAAGAACGAAGCACCGGCGCCGGAGGCGGCGGCTGAAACTCCTGCCGCCGCCACCACTCCTGCCGCTCCCACGCCCGCCGCTCCGGCGCCGCGCATGGGCCGGCCCGCGCCCAGCGGGGGCTACCGCCGCGGCCCGGGCTCGGACCGCGGCCCGCGGCCCGGGGGTTCGCCGCGCGACGGCGGCCGCAAGTTCTTCCGGCGCAGGAAGGTCTGCAAGTTCTGCGTGGAGAAGATCGACGCCATCAACTACAAGGACTTTCGCCTGCTGGGGCAATTCGTCAACGAGCGGGGAAAGATCACGCCGCGCCGCATCACCGGGGTGTGCACGCCGCACCAGCACCGCTTGACCGCGGCCATCAAGCAGGCGCGCAACATCGCCCTGCTGCCCTTCGCCAC
>CBRAFF010000228.1:0-3447 GCA_967755155.1 uncultured bacterium | reverse complement strand
GCGGACCTTGGTGGTCTTGCCCAGGAGCACGCTGACGCGCTCCCGGTCGATGACCCGCCGGTCCGAGTCACGTAACTCGATGTCGTGCGTGCCCGGGGTGAGCGCGAACTTGCTGCGATCGCCCGCCCGGCCGGCGTAGCCGCCGTCCACGTAGACCATTGCGTCCTTCAGTTCCGTTTTCAGCTTCACGTAGCCAACGGTCTCCACTGGCCCGTAGACGGGATAGCGGTACCCGTAACCGTAGTAGTACGGGTAAGCGGGGTAGTACCGGTAACCGTAGTACGACGGGCTCGGAGTCGACCGGAATACGATGACCCCTCGGACCCGTTGCGCCGAGGCCACAGGCACCATCGTGAGAGTCAGCCCTGCCATCAGGGCCATAGCTGCTGTCTTGTAAAACCTCATGGGTTCATCCCCCAATCCAGGGCCGTGAAGCGCACTCGGGCCCTACTAAATGTGATGCGGGGTGCGGCACACAGGTTTACCAGGTAAGCCGCGTGTTATCAATACGATAGAGCGTGGTTGGGCAAGAGCTCGGCGTCGGCAGTGGGGGGTGGAAATCAGGGCGGTACGACAAGGAAGAAGTAGACACGCCTGCGCTATACCTTTTCCTTTTTCCCTTTGCCCTGCTCAGTACGTCATCGCCCCGACTTCTTTTTCGATTTCCCCGATCTCCACCATGGAGATGGCGTCCCAGGGGCAGCCGTCGAGGAACGAGCCCATGGGGCCCTGGCTGGTGCACTTCTTGCAGCCGATGCACTGCAGCGGGTCCACCTGGATGCGGCCGAAGGGCGGGTGGTCCTCGTCCGGCACCCAGAACATGCAGTCCTCGATGGGGCAATACTCCACGCAGGCGGGCGAGCCCGCGCACCCGGTGCAGCACTCGGTGATCACCGCCAGCTCGCGCGGCTTCTTCTTGCGCGGCGTCAGGATGCCCTTGGAGCGGGGCTCGTGCTTCAGTTCGTCAGGGACCAGACCGGGGGCTTTGGTAGGGGCGGGTTGGGTGGCCATCACGCGGGATTATACATGACGTGCTCTGTAGGCGCGGCCGACTCGGCCGCGCCTTCTATCGCTTCGTGGGAGCTGCCGGAGGCATATAGGCGGCCAGCTCGGCCTCGAACTGCTCCGGGGTGATCTTCTCGCCGTCGTTCATGCGTTTGAGCAGGCCTTCGATGACTTCCTTGGCCTGGTCCTTGCCCGTGTTCTTGATGAAGCCGTCGTAGAAGTGCTCCCCGGAGAGGGCGCGGTTGATCTCGTACTCCTTGTTGTGGTCGCCCAACTCGGTGAAGTACACCACCTTGTACTTGCCCGTGTACAGGGCCTCGCGGTAGACCTCGAACATCACCTTGTCGGATTCCATCAACACTGGATTCGGTACCCCACGGGTCTTTCGGGTGATTCTAGCGGATGCGGCGCAAGAAAGCACAAGTGGATCGGGCCATTTGGCAATCGGGTGATCGCGTGAACGTCAGTCCCCGGCGATGCCCACCAAGTCGTTGGCGGGCGCCTGGGCGGGCTGGATCTGCACCAGCGAGCCCGGATCCACGTCGGGGCGCTCGGTGCCGCGGTACTTCTCCGCGGTGCGCATCTCGGCGCGGAGCTGGGCCTCGAACTTCTGCAGCCGCTCCTCCACCGTGGTGCGCTTCTCGCGGTCGCGCACCATGTCCTCGCGGTAGCGCTTCAGGAAGTAGCCGATGGTCTCGACCCGGATCTTGATGGAGCCGGTGGGCTTGTTCTCGTCGATGTCCTTGAAGCTGAAGTAGGGCGTGCCCGTATGCTCCACCACTTCCTCGACCGTGGTGTAGATGGGCGCGTCGTGGCCGCACTTGAAGCTCGAAAGCTCCAAGGCCACCAGGTTGGGATGCCGGCCCACGTACTTGGCCGCCCACACCTTGCGCGAAGTGTTCTCCGAGTAGGAGTTCTTCCAGGCGTCGGTGACGTCCATGGGATCCTGGATGATGCCGGCGCGCACCTCGTCGCCGAACAGCCGCCACACGATCTCCTCGTCGAGCGGGAGGGAATCCTGCGAGAACACCGGGTAGCCCAGCTTCTGGAACTCTTCCAGGATCTCGTGATTGATGCCGGGATCGTTGTGGTAGGGCCGGGCCAGCAGCACCACGCCCAGCTTGTTCTCGTCCTCCAGCTTCTTCAGGATCTGCCGGGCCTGGTCGCGGATGGTGTTGTCGAACTTGTCGAGCGCCCGGAAGCCCTGCTCCACGGCGCGGTAGTTCTCTTCCTCGCTCAGGCCGAGGACGTCCTTCCAGTCCTCGTACATCTGCCGGTGCGCCTGCTTGAGGTCGTGCAGGCAGATGAGCGTGTCCATCCAGCGCACGCCCTTCTCGGCGAAGAGGTCCGACTCCTTGGTGAAGGCGGCCTTCACCGAAGCCGGCGTGGCCGTCACCGTGGGACAGGCGCGGCTGGCCTGCGTGTACTTCAGGTACGTGGGCAGCGAATCGATCATGGGGAAGAAGACGATGTCCAGCTGCTTCTTCGCGCTCACCGTGTACAGCAGGTTGTGCACGTGCGGGATGCCCACCTTCGAGGGGAAGCAGGGATCGATGGCGCCGCGCTTCGCGCCTTCCTTGTAGAGCTGCTCGCTCGTGTACTCCGACCACAGCAGGTTCTCCGCTTTCACGCCCAGCGATTCGAAGTAGGCGGTGAAGAACGGCCCGCAGGAGTACATGTTCAGCGCCTTGGGCATGCCGATCTTGAGCTCGGCGCGCTTCTTCATCAACTCGATGCGCTGTTTCTGAGACTTGGTGATGGCGAACTTGGGCAAGGGGTCCGAGACCACCGGCGGCTCAAAGCTCCTGAAGGCCAGCTTGGCGGCCACTTCCACCAGATTGGGATTTTCTTTCTTGATGGCGTCGATGTCGCCCTTGATGACGCGCATCTCCTCCACGTTCTCCACCGTCCCCTTTTCGCAGGTGGCGATGATGAGGCGCTGCGCCCCGCCCAGCAGCGGGACCTTGGTCTTCACCGGAGGCTTGTAGTTGGGATTGGGCGTGGTGGTCTGCACGTCGATGAAGGTCCTGAGGCACTTGTTCTTGCAGAAGTAGCAGCGCGTGTCCTCGTTGCGCGTGGTGGTAAAGCTGATGGACGCCACCTGCTCCAGGCCAATGAACGTGGTCTGCCGGCCGTTCTCCCACAGGCGCACGGCCTCGAAGGCGCAGCCGATGGCTCCGGCCTCGCCGCAGTGCTGGTGCACGATGACCTCGGGCTGCGCTTCCTTGCCCTTGAAGCGCGACTCGATGAAGTCCACCTGCGACTTCACCGCCGCCAGGTTGTGCTGCGTCCCGCCCTGCAGCACGAACTTGCGCCCGATGGCCGAGAGGTTGGGGATCTGCGACACGTACAGCCAGATGTTCTTGGGCAGCACGTTGCACAGCCCCGCCATGATCTCTTCCGGCTTCCAGCCCTGGCGCTGGAAGTCCACGATGTCACTCT
>CBRAFF010000227.1:0-3452 GCA_967755155.1 uncultured bacterium | reverse complement strand
TCGGCGGTAAAGGCGCGGAAGCCTACCGACTCCGCCACCTCGCGGCAGGCGCCCCGGATGGAGCGTTCGTCGTCCACGATCAGCAGCCGCATGGGTTCGGCCACCGGCGCCGCCCCCGGGCTGGGAGAAATCAAAGCTGACTGCATCACCATCTTGCTCCTCTCGCTCGACGTCCTATCCCGCGGCCGCTTCCGCCTCCAGCAGCTCGCGGATCTTGCCCTTGAGGGTCGTCTCCGTGAACGGCTTGCGGCAGAAGTAGCGCGCCTCGATGGGGCCGGCCCGCTCCGCATCGGCGTAGCCGGAGATGTAAAGCACACGCAGCCCCGGGCGTTGCTTGCGCAAGGCTTCCGCCACCTCCCGGCCGCAGGGCCCGGGCAGCACCAGGTCGGTGATCAGCAGGCCCACCGCGCCCTCGTGCTTCTGGCTGAGCTCCGCCGCCTCCTTCCCGTCCCGGGCAGCGAGCACGTGGTAGCCGTTCTGCTCCAGCGTCGCCTGCAGGGAACGGCGGACCGAGTCTTCGTCCTCCACCAGCAGGACGGTGACCTTCCTGGGACCGGGCGCCGGCGCGGGCGGGGAGACCTCGGTCGCCTCGCTCCGCGGCAGCAGGATGCGGATGCTTGTCCCCTGGCCGGGCTCCGACGTCACCTCGATCCCTCCTCCTCCCTGGCGCACGATGGTGTGCACCGTCCACAGCCCCAGGCCCGTGCCTTCGCCCGGCGGCTTGGTGGTGAAGAAAGGTTCGAAGAGGCGGGAGCGCGTTTCCGCGTCCATGCCGCTGCCCGTATCGGTGACCGCCAGGCTCACATAGTCTCCCGCGGGCAGCGACTCCGGGTTGTCCTGGGCCTCCAGATGCAGGTTGCCGGTCGAGATGACCACGCGCCCGCCCTCGCGCATGGCGTCGCGGGCGTTCAGCGCCAGGTTCAGCAGTACCTGCTCCATCTGCACCGGGTCGGCCTTCACCGCATCCAAACCCGGCTCCAGTTGGGTCACCACCTCCACTCTTTCTCCCAGCATCTGCCGCAGCAGTTCCAGCACTCTGCTGATGGCCTCGTTCAAATGGATGGGCCGGGGTTCGGTCGCCGCCTGGCGCGAGAACAGCAGCAACTGGCCCACCAGGGCAGCGCCGCGCTCGCTCACCATGCGGATCTCGTCGGCATGCCGCCGCAGACGGTTGTTGGGGCCCAGTTGGTTCAACAGCAGGCCGCTGTAAAGCATCACCGCGGTCAGCAGGTTGTTGAAGTCGTGGGCCACCCCCGCCGCCAGCCGCCCCACCGCCTCCATCTTCTGCGACTGCCGCAGCTGCTCCTCCAGGTGCGGCCGCCGCCCCGCCTCCCGCAGGAAAACGCTGTGGTAGGAGTTCGCTCCCAGCACCAGATGGCTGCACGTAGCCTCGGCCAAGACCGCGCTTCCGTCCTTGCGCCGGCAGAAACTCTCCAGCACGTGCGGGTCGGGACGCTTCCACTGCTTCCACAGTTCCACCCATCGCTTCCCGTCCAGGTCGGCGGCAATCTCTACCAGCGGCTTCCCTTCCAGCTCCTCCCGGCTGTATCCCAGCAGCCGGACCGCCGCCTGGTTGGCGTAAATCACCCCCGCGCCCTCCTCCGCCACCAGCACCGCGTCCTCGGCTGCATCCAGCACCGCCGAAAGCAGTTCTTCCACCTGTGGCGACGCCTCGCCCGCCGCCTTGCGAAGGAAGCGGATGACTTTCATCCTCGCCTCCTCGCCCCTCGCCAGTTCCCGGGAGCGTCCATGTCCGTTCTATGTGCACTCCGAGTTCCCTTTTGGAATCAAACTGCTAACTCACGTTGCCTCCGTCACATAGGTCGGAATAGCCCGCGCGGCCAGGTTCAGTCTAACCGATCTAGTTCCCGTTTTGGGAATAATTGGAGCGGAAGGCTAACTGCTGGATTTCGGCGTTGACGCTGTAAACACTGGCGTAGCGCCACTTTGTCAGGCGTTGGATCGGGAATTCCTGTTTTGGGAATTAAGTCTCAGCGTGGAGAGTCGCCACCGGCGCCGGCTTTGGCTCCCTGGGGCACAGGCTCCGGGGTCACAGGTTGCGCCCAGACTCCGTCGAAGGCGGTGGAGGCGAAGACGCGCCCCTGTCCGGCATGGAAGGCGCGCAGGGAGGCGCCCACTTCGGCGGTGCGGCGCCAGCTCCGGCCCTGGTCGGTGCTCTCAAACAGGCTGCGGGACGAGGCCGCGGTGGCCAGCAGGCGCTTGCCTTGGGGGTCGTAGAAGATGGAAACCACGTTGGTGGCGGGCAGCCCGGCGAGCACGTGCCGCCACCGGTCGCCGTTGTCGCTGGAGCGGAAGGCGCCCTCCCGCGTCGCCAGCCACAGGTTGGAACTCGTTGGGTCCAAGGTCACTCCGTGGATCTTGGTGACGAAGGAAGGCACCAGCGCGGGATACCAGTTTGCCCCGCCGTCCTGGGAGATCAGCAGGCGGGTGCGGGTGGCGGCGGCCACGATGGGCCATTGCGCTTGCACGGCGACAAAATCCGTCTCGCCCAGCACCGGCCCGCCCGTCCAGCTCTTTCCTTCGTCGCCGGAGACGTAGAGGCCTCCGGACGTCGCGGCGAACCACTTTTCCCCGAGCAGCGAGAGCTGCTCGACCCGCGCTGCCAGTTCGGAGGCCACCGTTCGCTTGCGGGCGGGCTTGCGCGCGGAGCGCTTGCCGGCGGGCGCGGTCACCTCGCGCAGCACCTTGTTCCGCGGGCTCCACCGCCCGCCTTCCCACACGAACACGCCCCGGTTGGTGCCGGCCACCAGCGTCCCCCGCGTGCTCTGTGCCAGCGCGAACACGTCGCGTCCGCCCAGGCCGGTGCTCATCTGGCTCCAGCTCGAGCCCCAGTTGCGCGAGACGAAGACCCCGCCGAACTCCTTGTCGTTCAGTAGGCCGACGTAGAGCGTGCCGGCCGCGTTGCGGTCCACCTCCACCGCCCCCACCTGGCGATGGGTGAACCCCCGGCTGGAGGAGATGAAACTGCGGCCGCTATCTTCGCTGCGCAGGACTCCGCTGCGGTCGGTGGCCAGCAGCACGTGCGTCGGCTTTTGCGGGTCGATCAGGACATCGTTAACGATCAGGTTGGCCGCGGTCATGCGCTTCCAGCTCTTCCCCGCGTCGGTCGTTTTCCACAATCCTTCGGTGGTGCCGGCGTAGACCACGTCCGCCTCCGCGGGGTCCTGCTTCAGGACCCGCGTGCGCCGCGCCGAGAACGGGATGCCCTGCACCTTGCGGAACAGCTCGCCCGCGTTCTCGCTCTTGTAGATCCCCGAGCAGGCGCTGGCGTACACCAGCGACGGGTTCTGCGGGTCCACGATGATGGAGAATATGTCGGAATCGTCGATTAGGCCCTTCTTCACCGAGGCCCAGGTGAGCCCGCCGTCCCTGGTTTTCCAGGGCAGGTGCCAGGTCCCGGCATAGAGGACGTCGGGGTTCCTCGGGTCGAT
>CBRAFF010000226.1:0-3492 GCA_967755155.1 uncultured bacterium | reverse complement strand
CCGCTGGAGCACGGCGCGCACCTGGTGGTGCACTCGCTCACCAAGGCCATCGGTGGCTTCGGCACCGACATGGGAGGTGCGGTCATCGGGCCGCAGGAACTGCACAACCACCTGATGCTTTACCGCAAGGACTTCGGAGGCGTGCTCTCGCCCAAGGCGGCGTGGAACTTCTTGGTGTTCGGGTTGCCCTCGCTGGCGGCGCGCATGGCCAACATGCAGCGCACCGCCATGCACGTGGCCAAGTTCCTGGAACCTCATCCCCAGGTGGCCCACGTGAGCTATCCCGGCCTGGCCGACTTCCCGCAGCGCAAGCTGGCCCACAAGCAGATGGTGGACTATCGCGGCAAATTCGCCCCCGGCTCCATGATCTACTTCACCCTGAAGGTCAAGGGTGGCGGGAATGAAGCCGCGGAGCGCTTCATCAACTACGTCGCCGACAAGGCCTACTGCGTCACCCTGGCCGTCAGCCTGGGGCAGATCAAGACGCTGATCGAGAATCCCTACTCCATGACCCACTCGTCCTATGCCGCGGCGGAGCAAGCCGGCGGCGACGGGCTGGAATCAGGGAACCGCGGCCAGGGAGTGGAGCCCGGCGGCATCCGGCTCTCGATAGGCCTCGAGGACCGCCACGACATCATCGCCGACCTGGAGCAGGCGCTGGCCCACTGCTAGGAGTGGCCTCGCCGCTGAGACGCGGAGGCGCTGAGGTTTCGGCCTTCCTGTCTCTCTGTGGCTATTCTTCGGCCTTCTGCTTCACGCGCACGACGACGATCTTGGCGAAGCCTTCCTCGAAGGTGGGGGCCTTGAGTTTGGCGGCCATGCGGCGGAGGACGTCCTCGGCCACCACGCGCTCGCGGCGGCGGTTGCGCTCCAGGCAGACCTCCAGCGGGACGTCGAAGAACACGGCGTGCACCTCGTAGCCCAGGCTGCGCGACATCTGGATCCACTGCTTGCGCTCGCCGGTGGAGAGGTTGGTGGCGTCCACGTAGTTCCAGGGCATGCGGGCGACCAGGCGGGCGCGCAGGATGGAGCGCAGTGTGGAAAAGACCAGACTCTGGTAGCGCTGCTCGGTGATGTCGTCGAAGAGCAGGGTACGCAGGGTGTCGCTGGAGAGCGGGGTGACCCCGCGGCGCTTGAACCATGTGCTCTTCCCTGAGCCGGGCATCCCGATGGCCAGCACCACCACGCCGCGCGGCGCCTGCGCCGTGTGCTTCTCCGGCGGACGGCCGATGGCGCCGGCGGGTTGCGTGGGGGGCGTGAAGGGAGATTCGGGCTGGGTTTCGACCTCGACCTGCGGCGTCCCCGCCGCCGCTGCGGCCGCCGGCGCCGCGTGCTCAAAATGTTCCATGTAGGAGGGCTGGAGGGGCGCTGGGCGAGAGGTATCGGTGGACTTGGGCTGGCCGACGCGGCCGGTGGCCTCGGTTTCGATCGGGCCTTTTTTCCTGCGACGACCGCGGCCGCCGCGCATCCATTTTCCCATGTGGGCCTTGTAACATAGAAAGGCGGCGCTCAGCAATCGGCACAGGCGGTGGCGATGCCGTCATCCTGAGCGAGGGAGGGTTCCCGCGCGCATTCTTCAGCGCGGGAAACCCGAGTCGAAGGATCTTGGGGTTGGGTCACATGGGCTCGCGCAAGACCTGGCAAACCGAGGTCCTTCGACTCGCCACCCCGCCCTCGAGAAAACGGGCGGGGACCCCGGCTCGCTCAGGATGACAGCATCACGGGGATTGGCTGGATGTGGATTGCTGATTGCTGAGGGCGGGTGCTATCCTCGCTCGGCATTCATCTTCATGGAGGCAATATGGCCATCAAAGTAGGGATCAACGGCTTCGGGCGCATCGGGCGCAACATCCTGCGCACTGCCATCGCCGACAAGGAACTGGACTTCGTCGCGGTCAACGACCTCACCGACCCCAAGACGCTGGCCCACCTGCTGAAGTACGACTCCATCCTGGGCAATCTGCACCACGACATCCGCGTCGAGAAGGATTCGATCAGCGTGGACGGCAAGAGGATCCGTGTGTTCGCGGAAAAAGACCCGGCCAAGCTGGACTGGGCCTCCGTGGGCGCGCAGGTGGTGGTGGAATCCACCGGGCGCTTCACCGACGCCACCCAGGCCAAAGCGCACCTGGGAACCACGGTGAAAAAGGTCATCATCTCCGCCCCGGCCAAGAACGAGGACCTGACCGTGGTGCTGGGCGTGAACGAGGGTAGCTACGACCCGGCCAAGCATCACGTCATCTCCAACGCCTCCTGCACCACCAACTGCCTGGGGCCCATCGCCAAGGTGGTGCACGACAACTTCAAGATCCAGTCGGGCACCATGACCACCATCCACAGCTACACCAACGACCAGGTGATCCTCGACTTCCCGCACAAAGACCTGCGGCGGGCGCGAGCGGCGGCGCTCTCCATGATCCCCACCTCGACCGGCGCGGCCAAGGCCATCTACCTGGTGATCCCCGACCTCAAGGGCAAGCTCGACGGCTTTGCCATGCGCGTCCCCACGCCCAACGTTTCCGTGGTGGACCTGGTGGTGTTTGTCGAGAAGAAGACCACGGTGGAAGAGGTGAATGGAGCGCTGAAGAAGGCCTCGGAAGCGGGGCCGCTCAAGGGCTATCTGGGCTACGAGGAGGCGGAGCTGGTGTCCATGGACTACCGCGGCGATTCGCGCTCCTCGATCGTGGACGCCCCCATGACCCGCGTGGTCGCCGGCAACTGCGTGAAGGTCATCGCCTGGTACGACAATGAGTGGGGATATTCGTGCCGGGTCAGGGATCTGATCCATTACCTGGGGAGCAAGGGACTGTAGGAAAGTGAATCATTGAATCAATGAATCAGTGAATCAATAAACCGCTAAATCAGTGTGTCCAGAGAGGTGGCCCATGAGCAGTCACGTAGGCGCATTGGCTGTTGCGGATGCACTTCGAAAGCGCACGAAGGATTTCGCAATCCGCATCATCAAGCTCACCCAGGCTCTGCCAAAGAACGATATCGCCAAGGTTCTGGGGCGTCAGGTTCTGCGCTCCGGCACTTCCGTGGGGGCAAACTACAGAGCTGTGTGCCGCGCACGCTCCCGCGCGGAGTTCGTGTCGCGACTGGCGGTGGTGGTGGAAGAAGGTGATGAGACCGCCTACTGGCTGGAACTCCTGGTCGAGGCAGGGATTGTTCCTCTCAAGCGACTAACCAGCCTCATGAAAGAAGCCAACGAACTCCTGGCACTCTTTGCTGCCTCTCACAGGACCGCCAAGCAGGGACTAAGAAATTGATTCAATGATTCAATGATCCGCTGATTCAATGAGTAAGCTCTCCATTACGCAACTCGACCTGAACAAGAAGCGCGTCTTCCTGCGCGCGGACTTCAACGTGCCGCTCTCGGAGGACGGCAAGGTCACTGACGACACGCGCATCCGCGAAACGCTGCCTACGCTGGAGCACGCGCTGCACAACGGTGCACGCGTGATCGCGGCCTCGCACCTCGGGCGTCCCAAG
>CBRAFF010000225.1:0-3494 GCA_967755155.1 uncultured bacterium | reverse complement strand
TGCTCAAGGCCCTGGGCACGGGCGACGACCTGGCGCACAGCTCCATCCGCTTCGGACTGGGCCGCTTCAACACCGAGGCCGAGGTGGATTACGTCGCGGCCAAGATGGCGGAAGTCGTCAAGCGGCTGCGCGAGCTTTCGCCGCTCTACGAGATGGCCAAGGAAGGCATCGATCTGAAGAAAGTCAGCTGGGCGGCGACGCCGGAACACTAAACGAGTTTCCAGGAGGGGAGTTTCATGGCATACAGCGACAAGGTACTGGACCACTACACACACCCGCGCAACGTGGGGTCGTTCGACAAGTCGAGTCCCGAGGTGGGGACCGGCCTGGTGGGCGCGCCCGAGTGCGGCGACGTGATGAAGCTGCAGATCAAGGTGAACCCGGAGACCTCGGTCATCGAGGACGCCAAGTTCAAGACCTTCGGCTGCGGCTCGGCCATCGCGTCGTCCTCGCTCGCCACCGAGTGGGTGAAGGGCAAGACGGTGGAGGAGGCGCTCGCCATCAAGAACACGGACATCGTGCGCGAGCTGTCGTTGCCCCCGGTGAAGATCCACTGCTCGGTGCTGGCCGAGGACGCCATCCGCGCCGCCATCGGCGATTGGAAGAAGAAGCAGGCGGCGGACGAGAAGCCGGAGAAGGTGGAAGCGAAAGCCTAGCGTCCGGTTCCTGGCGCTAAGGACGTTTTTATGACGCCGACTGCGGAAAAAACGGGTACGGCTCCGGCGACCGGGGCCAAGGGCATCCAGGTGACGGAGCGCGCCATGGCGCGCATCCGCACCGCTATGGCCAAGGAAAGCGTCTCGCCGGAAGAGGGCGGGCTGCGGCTGGGGGTGCAGGGCGGCGGCTGCTCCGGCCTCACTTACAACATCCGCTTCGACAGCAAGGCGCGCGAGCGCGACCGGGTGTACCAGTTCGGCGGCGTGCGCGTCTTCGTGGACCCCAAGTCGTTCATCTACCTGCACGGCATGACCCTGGACTACCAGGAAGGATTGATGCAGCAGGGATTCGTCTTCGTGAATCCCAACGCGTCGAAGTCCTGCGGCTGCGGAACGTCGTTTTCCTGAGCGGGCGAGCGGGTTCGGCACCACGGTCGCTTGACGGCTCCCGAGCCGCGGGCCCGTGGTGAAACTTTCTATGGCAATCGAGACTCAGACACAGACGGCCGTCTCCTGCTGGGCGTGCCACGCGCCGCTCGCGCAGAACGAGCACTTCTGCGCCGCCTGCGGCAAGGTGCAGCCGGCCGCGTCCACCGATTTCTTCTCCTTCTTCGGCCTGCCGCGCAAGCTCAACCTTGACGTCGCGGCGCTGGAGCGCGAGTTCTACCGCCTGAGCCGCAAGCTTCATCCCGACGTCTACGCCCGCGCCAGCCGGCAGGAGCAGCAGTGGAGCCTGGAAAAGAGTTCGCAATTGAATGACGCTTACCGCGCTCTGAAAGATCCCATCGAGCGCACCGCGCATCTGCTCAAGCTCGAGGGGGTGCAGCTGGAGGAGCAATCGAAGGCCGCGACCGACCGCGCCCGCCAGACCGGCGAGGAGAAGAAGCAGGTGGTCCCGCCGGAACTGCTGGAGGAGGTCTTTGAGTTGAACATGCAGCTTCAGGAATTGAAGACGGGCGACCGCGATCCCGAGACCCTGAAGAGTCTCGAAGCCTCGCGCGACGTTTTTGCCGAGAAGCTCGGCGCGCTAGACGAGGAGTTGAAGGCCGAGTGGACGGAGTGGGACCGGGTGGAAGCCGAAGAGGACGCGAAGGCGCGCCTGGCGGTGCGCGACCGCATGGTCGGCCTGCTCAACCGGCGCAACTACCTGCGCAACCTGGTGCGCGACGTGAACCAGGCATTGGAGGCATAGCGTGGCAGACGACTTCAAACTGGGCCCCATCTCCGTGGTGATGTTGGGCGTTGCGGACGTCCAGCGCTCGCTGCCGTTCTATCGCGACGTGCTGGGGCTCAAGCTCAAGACCCAGTTCGAGAGCTTCGCCTTCTTCGAAACCGGGAGCGCCACGCTGGTGCTGAGCGAGGGCCTGGCCAAGCATACCGGGCAGGGCGCCGGCGCCACCGAGGTCGTCTTCAACGTGGACGGCGTGCGCGAGCACTACCAGACGCTGGTGGACCGCGGCGTCAATTTCATCCAGGCTCCGCGCGTCGCCACCGGCACGCAGTGGGTGGCGAACTTCCAGGACCCGGACGGACATCGCCTTTCTATCTTTGGCACCGAGCGGCGCAGCCAGGCGGCTGCAGGATGACCATGGCTGAGAAGCGCGAACTCGTGGTCGGCATCGACCTGGGCACCACCAACTCGCTGGTCGCCTACATGGAGGGCGACGCGCCGGTGGTCATCCCCGGCGAGGACGGGGCGAACCTCGTCCCTTCGCTGGTGGCACTCAAGCCGGACGGCGAGGTCATCGTCGGCAATGCGGCGCGCAGGCACCTGATCGAGACCCCGGAGCGCGCCGTCTACTCCGTCAAGCGGCTGATGGGCCGCGGCATCGAAGACGTCCAGGACGAGCTCAAGCTCTTCCCTTTCCGCCTGGCCGACGGCCTGAAGCCGGGCGAGGGACTGCGCATCCGTTTGGGGGAGCGCGATTTCGCGCCGCCGGAGATCTCGGCGCTCATCCTGCGCCAGCTCAAGCGCAATGCCGAGCGCTACTTCGGCGCGCCGGTCTCGAAAGCTGTCGTCACCGTCCCCGCCTACTTCAACGACGCGCAGCGCCAAGCCACGAAAGACGCCGGCCGCATCGCCGGCCTGGAAGTCCTGCGCCTGGTGAACGAGCCCACCGCGGCCTCGCTCGCCTACGGCCTGGACAAGAAGAAGGACGGCGTCATCGCCGTCTACGACCTGGGCGGCGGGACCTTCGACGTCTCCATCCTCAAGCTCCATGAGGGCATCTTCGAGGTCATTTCCACCAACGGGGACACGCACCTGGGCGGCGACGACATCGACAATTTGCTCATTACCATCGCCCTCGACGACATCCTGGGCGACCTGAAGCTCGACCTGCGGCGAAATGGAGAGGCGGTGCAGGCCATCCGCAAAGCGGTGATCGACGCCAAGATCGCGCTGAGCGCGGCGGAAAAGACGCTGATTGACGTTGAGCTGCCTGCGCGGGCGGGGTCGCCCGCATCCACACAGCCGGTGCACTATCAGCGGGAGATCACGCGCGAGCAGTTCGAGGCGCTGATCGAGCCCATCACCGCGCGCACCGTCGGCCCCTGCAGGCAGGCCCTGGCAGATGCCAAGCTCACGCCCGCCGAGATCGACGAAGTGGTGCTGGTGGGCGGCTCCACGCGCATCCCGAAAGTCCGCGCGCTGGTGAAGGAACTCTTCCAGCGCGAGCCGCACGTCGAACTGAATCCGGATGAGGTCGTCGCGCTGGGCGCGGCGGTGCAGGCCAACATCCTGGCGGGCGGCTCGGCGGCCACCGAGGACATGCTGCTGCTCGACGTGACCCCGCTCTCCTTGGGCATCGAGGCCCTGGGCGGCGTGGTGGCCAAGAT
>CBRAFF010000224.1:0-3495 GCA_967755155.1 uncultured bacterium | reverse complement strand
GAGTGGACGGCATCCCCATCCGCATCTGCTCCACGCCGGACAAGACGCACCTCGCAACCTACGCCCTGCACGCCGCCGAGCAAGCGGTGCACTTCTTCAACGGCTACTACCGCATCAAGTATCCCTTCGGCAAGCTGGACGTGCTGGCCGTGCCCGACTTCGCCGCCGGCGCCATGGAGAACACCGGCGCCATCTTCTACCGCGAACGCGTGCTGCTGATCGACGACCAGAAGGATTCGGTCGCCGCCCACCGCACCGTGGCCGACGTCCTCGCCCATGAGATCGCGCACCAGTGGTTCGGCGACCTGGTCACCGCGCAGTGGTGGGACAACATCTGGCTCAACGAGGGCTTCGCCACCTGGGCCTCGTCCAATCCTCCCAAAGTCTGGAAGCCGGAGTGGAACACGCACCTGGACGAAGTGCAGGACACCGGCGGCTCGCTCAGCGTGGACTCCACCGCCTCCACCCGCGCCATCCGCCACAAGGCGGAAACGCGCGGCGAGATCGGGGAACAGTTCGACGGCATCGCCTATGGCAAGTCCGCCGCCGTGCTGCGGATGGTGGAGAGCTACGTCGGGCGGGAGACCTTCCGCCGCGGCGTCACCGCCTACCTCCGCAAGCACTCCTACAGCAACGCCACCGCCGAAGACTTCTGGAGCGCCATCGCCCAGGCCTCCCGCAAGCCGGTGGACAAGGTGATGAAGAGCTTCGTGGACCAGGCGGGCGCGCCCTTGATCAGCGTCGCCTCCAAGTGCACGGCCACGGGCGAGACCGAAGTCACACTCTCGCAGCGGCGCTTCTTCTTCGACCGCAAGCGCATGGAAGCCGGCGGGCCGGAGCTGTGGAACGTCCCGGTGTGCCTGAAGCCCGCGGGCTCGGCCCAGCCCGCGCGCTGCGAACTCCTCACCCAGGAGGAGCAGAGCTTCACCTTGCCGGGCT
Source organism: uncultured bacterium (assembly GCA_967755155.1). Taxonomy (GTDB): domain Bacteria; phylum Acidobacteriota; class Terriglobia; order Terriglobales; family Acidobacteriaceae; genus DASYVL01. Next base: position 2,556 of record CBRAFF010000224.1, on the reverse strand, counting down.
GCGCGCCCTGGGTCTTTGCCAACGCCGGCAGCCAGGGCTACTACCGCTCCGCGTATTCCCCGGAAGCGGTGGCGCAGATGGCCGCTTCCGCCGAGAAAGCCCTCACGCCCGCCGAGCGCATCACGCTGCTGGGCGACGAGTGGGCGCAGGCGCGCGTGGGCCAGCACGATATCGGCGACTTCCTGAAGCTTCTGGAAGGGCTGAAGAGCGACCGCGAGCGCGCGGTGGTGGAGATCGTAGCCGCGCGGCTGCGCGACATCTCCGACGACGTGAGCGGCGACGCCGACCGCGAGGCCTACCAGGCCTGGGTGCGCGACCTGCTGCGTCCCGCGGCCGCCGAGCTGGGCTGGAATCCCGCGCCCAACGAGAGCGAGGAGCGCCGCAGCATGCGCGCCTACGTCCTCTATACGCTGGGGTATGCCGGAGGCGATCCCCAGGTCTTCGAACAGGCGCGGGCCCTGGTGGACCGTCACCTGAAGCAGGGCTCGGACGCCGATCCCACGTTGCTGGAGACCGCGGTGCGCCTGGCCGCCATCCGCGGGGACGCCGCGCTCTACGACCAGTATCTGGAGCGGGCGCGCAAACTCCAGGCGCCCGAGGAGCGCTGGCTCTACCAGCAGGCCCTCACCCGCTTCCGCGACCCTGCGCTCATCCAGCGCACGCTCGATTACACCTTCTCTCCCGAGGTGCGCATCCAGGACGCCGGCCGGCTCGTGGGTCCCATCTTCGAGAACCCGGCCGCCCGGCCCCTCGCCTGGCAGTACGTGAAATCCCACTGGAGCGAGGTGCAGGCGAGGATGGGGCTGTCACTCGGCGGGCAGCGCGTGGTCCGCGCCGCCGGGACCTTCTGCGATGCCGCCTCGCGCGACGACCTGCAGAAGTTCGCCGCCGAGCACAACGTCCCCGCCCAGAGCCGCAGCATGCGCTCGACACTGGAGCGCATCAACAACTGCATCGACCTGAAATCGGCGCAGCAGGAGCGGCTCGCGCTCTGGCTCCGCAGCCACGCCGCGGCAGGCGCGCCGTAGGACGCAGCTGGAGGGAACGGCACAAAAAACCAGCCCGGGGCTTACGCCCCGGGCTGGCGCGCAAACGGGAGACTTACTGGTGGGTCACAGGCCCTTCGGCCGTGGGTGAGGCCGGAGGCAGGGCCGGGGCGGGTTCTTCCGCCAACTCAGGCAGCGGCGTGACCAGCGCCACCTGCAGCACCTGGTCCATGGTCTCGACGAAGTGCAGCTTGAGGACGCTGCGCAGGTTCGCGGGAACGTCTTCCAGGTCCTTCTCATTATCCTTGGGCATGATGATCTCGAAGATGCCGGCGCGATGCGCGGCCAGCAGTTTCTCCTTGAGGCCGCCGATGGGCAGGACCTTGCCGCGCAGGGTGATCTCGCCGGTCATGGCCATGTCGCGGCGCACGGCGATCTTGGAGAGCGCGCTGGCGATGGCGGTGGCGATGGTGATGCCCGCGGACGGGCCGTCCTTGGGGATGGCGCCCTCGGGCACGTGCACGTGGATGTCCACGTTGCGGTAGAAGTCGCGCGGGATGCCCAGCTTGGCGGCGCGCGAGCGCACGTAGGAAAGCGCCGCTTGCGCCGATTCCTGCATCACGTCGCCCAGCTTGCCGGTGAGCGTGAGCTTGCCCTTGCCGTCCACGATGGTGACTTCGGTGGAGAGGATGGAGCCGCCCACCTCGGTCCAGGCCAGGCCGGTGACCAGGCCGATCTCGCTCTTCTCGTGCGCGGTGGTGTCGCGGAACTTGATGACGCCCAGGAACTCGTGCACGTTCTCCTGGGTCAGCGTGAGGTGGAACTCCGCGCCTTCCTTCACCACGCGGCGCGCCACTTTGCGGCATACGTTGCCGATCTCGCGCTCCAGGTTCCGCACCCCGGCTTCCCGGGTGTAGGACTGGATGATGGCGGCGATGGCCTGGTCGGTGAACTCCAGGTTCTTTTCCGTGAGCCCTGCGGCCAGCCGCTGCTTCTTCACCAGGAACTGCTTGGCGATCTCGATCTTCTCGTACTCGGTGTAGCCGTGCAGCCGCAGCACTTCCATGCGGTCCTGCAGCGCCGGGGGCACGGTGTGCAGCACGTTGGCCGTCGCGATGAAGAACACCTGCGACAGGTCATACTCCACATCGAGGTAGTGGTCCATGAACATGTAGTTCTGTTCCGGGTCGAGCACCTCGAGCAGGGCGGCCGAAGGGTCGCCGCGGAAGTCCATGGACATCTTGTCCACTTCGTCCAGCATGAAGACCGGATTCTTGGTGGCGGCCTTCTTCATCATCTGGATGATCTGGCCGGGCAGGGCGCCGATGTAGGTGCGGCGATGGCCGCGGATCTCAGCCTCGTCGCGCACGCCGCCCAAGGACAGGCGCACGAACTTGCGCCCCGTGGCCCGCGCGATGGACATCCCCAGCGAGGTCTTGCCCACGCCCGGAGGACCCACGAAGCACAGGATGGAGCCCTTGGGTTTCTGCACCAACTGGCGCACGGCCAGGAATTCCAGGATGCGTTCTTTGATCTTCTCCAGCCCGTAGTGGTCTTCGTTCAGGACCTT
>CBRAFF010000223.1:0-3508 GCA_967755155.1 uncultured bacterium | reverse complement strand
AGCAGCTTCAGCTCATCTTCCACGCGCCGGGCGCGCTCCTCGAGTCTTCCCAGTTCTTCCTGGGCGTAGGTGCGCATTTCGCCGTCCGACTCCTCCGCGATCACCGTTTTGCTCTCGGCGATGCCGCGCTTCAGGTCCTTGTACTCGCGGTACTTCTCCACCATGGGGGCAATCTCGCTGTGCGCCCGAGCGGTCTTCTGGTATCGCGCCGAGTCGCGGATCACCTCCGGCAATGCCAGCAGGGCCGTGAGCTCGTCGTACTTGGCTTCGATTTGGTCGAGGCGTTCAAACACGGTCGTTAGTCGTTCGTCGCAAGTCGATAGCAACAACTCCATTCTAAGGGATTGGATGCGTGGGGTAGGCTCGAAGCTTCCAAGCCCAGGCTGGCGACTAACGACTGCTAGGCCACCACCAGCTCGCCGCCGCGCTCTTTTTCCAGTTCCATGGACTGGTTGAGAGCCACAATGGCGCACTCCACCATGCTGTTGTCGGGCGGCTGGGTGGTGATGCGTTGCAGCCACAGGCCGGGCAGGGTCATCAGGGCAAACAGCGAGGTGCGGTGCTTGGCGGCGAAGCGGATGATCTCAAACGATACCCCGGCAATCAACGGCAGCAGCGCAATGCGCACGGCAAACCGCGCCCAGAAGGTCTCCACCGGCGCCAGCGCATAAAACAGGATGGAGATCAGCATCACCGTCATCAAAAAGCTGGTGCCGCAGCGCGGATGGTAGGTCGAGAACGACTGCGCGTGCTCGATGGTGAGCGGCTGCTTCGACTCAAACGCGAACACCGTCTTGTGCTCGGCGCCGTGATAGCGGTACACGCGCTTGATGTCCGCCCACAGCGATACCCCCCAGATGAACAGCAGGAACAGCGCAATGCGGATCACCCCGTCCACGAGGTTGAACATCACCGGCCCGGCAAACACCGGCGAGAGCGCCTGGAGCTTGGTGGTAGCCACCAGGGGCAGAAGCTTGTAAAAGAAGATGAAGAAGCCCAGCGAGAACAGGACGTTCACCGCCATTACCCAGCCGCTGATCTCCAGCTTCTTCTTCGCTTCGACCGCTTTAGCCGCCTCAGGCTTCGCCTCGGCCGCGGCTTTGGCTTCTTCGGCCTCTAGCGCGACGTTGGCGGAGAAGCGCAGCGCGCGGAAGCCCAGCGACATGGCCTGGGCCAGGGTAGCCACACCCCGCACCAGCGGCCAGCCCATCCAGGGATGCTTCTCCGAAAGCCGCTCCAGCGGTTCGGCGTGGGTCACGACTTCGCCCGAAGGCTTGCGTACGGCGATGGCGTAGGCGTGGGGCGAGCGCATCATCACGCCCTCCAGCAGGGCTTGGCCGCCAATCAGCACTTCATCCCCGCCTTCCATGGCCGGCAGGAGCTGCGTTGCTGCCAGCAACCGGCCGAATTGTTTGAGGCGTTTCATATGCGGATGGCAGGAAATTCTGCATCCAGTTCCGTATCTATTTAAGAGTAGGCGGCCTCACGCAGGGCTGTCAACGTGGCTCTGCCGGAGCCTCGGGCGGGCTGGTCCCAGTAAAATTTGATTTTCCACTTCCCATTACGGGATTCGGTGCTACTCTCGGGCAGGACAACTGACCTGAGGTGACTGTCATGAAGGGTCTGTCCCTCCAGCGCTGCTACGCAAGACGCAGGAGATGCCGTTCTCGCCTCGAAGCGCATCAGCGCGCGGTTCCAGTTCTGTCGCGATTCTTCCCCGGGTGAATTCAGTTCTACGAATGTAGGTTCGAGAGGAGTGCACGCAGTGAACAACATGAATGAAAGGATTCGGCGGGTCACCGAGGAGCTCTGGGATCTGCACGAGGAACTAAGCCCCAGCTCGGGATCAGGGCCCGGCAAGACTACCCATTCTCTGGAACGCCCGGTGCTGAGCGCCTTCAAGGCCGCCGTGGACCACATGCGCTTGGTGACTTGGGCTCTGATCCAGGCTCACGCGAGCCGACCGCCGGCGGAGGGCTCGGGTGAGCTGCTCAGCAATGTCCGCGCGGAGCGGGTGACGGAGATGCTGAAGGCGCTGCGCACCGACCTGGAAGCGGGCAGCCTGGCTCAATCTCCTTCCGGTCGGAGCATGCTGGCGGAAATCAGCGCCATCAGTAACGAAACCTTCGATCGCCACAGTTAAGTTCCCGACCCGGTCGGTGATCCGGCGCTAAACTCGAGTGGTGGTGCCCGGCGCTGTTCCCACGCATCCCACCTCCGCCTCGCAGGCGGCATGCTCGAACTGGATGGTGGTGTGGCCGATGTGGAAGCGGCGGCGCAGCCGTTCACTGGCCTCCCGCAGGATGCGCTCGCTGGCCGACGGAGGAATATCCGGGATGCGGATGTGGCAGGAGAGCGCGTGGCTCTCCGATCCCAGGCTCCAGACATGCAGGTCGTGGACGCCATTCACGCCTTCGATTTCGCACAACTCCGCGACAATGCGCTCCGGCTCCAGGCCCCGGGGCGCGCCTTCCAGCAGGATGTTCAGGGTTTCGCGCAGGATGCCAAAGGCGGACCACAGGATCATGGCGGCGATGCCGAAGCTGAGCGCGGGATCTATCCAGTTCTGCCCGGTGCGCAGGATGGCCCACCCGCCCACGATCACCGCGGCCGTGGAAAGCGTGTCGCCCAGCTCATGCAGCAGGGCGCTGCGCAAATTTACGTCGTTGCCCGCGCGGTAGAGCATCCAGGCAATGGTGGCGTTCATCACTACGCCGGCCGCGGCCACGGCGATCATGGGGCGCGGCGCCACTTGCACCGGCGCCAGCAGCCGGTGCACCGCTTCGTAGAACAGGTAGAAGGTCAGTCCCACCAGTGAGAGCGCGTTAACGAACGCCGCCAGTACCCCCGCTCTTTGATAGCCGAAGGTACGCGCGGGATCCGGTGGACGCGCGTGCAGGTACACCGCCACCAACGAAAGCAGCAGCGCCAGAAAGTCGGAAAGGTTGTGCCCGCCCTCGGAAATCAGCGCCAGGCTGCGGGCGCGGATGCCCACCACCACCGCCAGCACGATGTAGGCAAACGTGGCCGCCAGCGAAACCCGCAGCACCCTGGCGGTGTGCTGATGCGAACCGTGCGGGTGAGCGTGGGCCTGCATGGCCCCAGTCTAGCGTGATTTCACCACGGAGGCACAGAGCATCGGGTCATCGGGCGATCGGATGATCGAACCATCGGAACGCTGAGTTCTTATTCAATTGCCCGATGACCCGATGACCCGATGGCCCGATTCTTCTCCGTGTCTCCGTGTCTCCGTGGTGAGAGTCACTTGGAAAGCGCCGCCAGCGCATCCCGGAAGAGCGCTTCAAACGAATCGCTCCTGCCGTTCTTCGAGGCCACGGTGATGGCGCGCTCGGCGGTGGGCCGGGCGTAGCCCAGATTCATCAGCGCGGAAAGCACGTCTTCCTCCACCGGGCTGACCGCCGGGGTTGCCGCGGGCGGGGCCGCCAGGCCTTCCAGCTTGTCGCGCAGTTCCAGCACCATGCGCTCGGCGGTCTTCTTGCCGATGCCG
>CBRAFF010000222.1:0-3530 GCA_967755155.1 uncultured bacterium | reverse complement strand
CGAGCCCTTCGATTTGCACTTCCAGAGCCGCACACTCCGGGTGAAGCCCGTGGGGACGCTGCGCACCGGCGCGGCCGAGGACAGCCGCATCTACCTGGCGATGCCGGACTTTCAGGCTTGGACGGGCGTGGGCGTCTCGACCATCGAGGTGCGCGCCGCCGGGTCGCCGCCAGAGGTGGAAGAGACCGCGCGGCAACTCGCGGCGGCCTTGCCCCAGGCGCAGGTGCGGCCGGTGCGCCAGATCCTGGAAGCGGAGGCGCAGGTGCTGGGCAAGACTCGCTCCACCATCCTGGCCGCGGTGGCCGTGATCCTGGTGACGGCCGCGTTGTGCGTGCTGGCCACGCTCACCGCTTCCGTCTTCGACCGGCGCAAGGACCTGGCGGTGATGAAGGCCCTGGGCGCTTCGGAGCGACTGGCCCACGCCTTCTTCCTCGCCGAGGCCGCGGCGCTGGGGGCCACGGGAGCAGTCATTGGATTCGTCCTGGGCGTGGGCGCGGCCGCCTGGATCGGGCGCGCCAACTTCCACGCTCCCATTTCTCCGCGGCTGGAGATTTTTCCCGCGGTGCTGGCGGGGAGTATCTTGGTGGCGGTGCTGGCGGCGCTCATCCCCATCTCCCTGCTGCGGCACGTGCAACCGGCTGCGCTCCTGAAGGGCGAGTGATGGTCATCGAACTCAAACACGTCCACAAGACCTATCCCGCGAAGGCGGAGGGGAATGGCGACTCCAGCCTGCTGCACGCGCTGGAGGACGTGTCGCTCCAGGTGGCGGCCGGCGAGTGGCTGGCGGTGATGGGACCGTCGGGCTCGGGGAAATCCTCGCTGGTGAACCTGATCGGCGGGCTCGACCGGCCGTCCTCGGGCGAAGTCTGGGTGGAGGGCAGCGAGCTGAGTTCGCTCTCTACCGGGGAGCTGAACCGCTTCCGCGCCGAGAAGATAGGATTCGTCTTCCAGCAATTCCACCTGCTTCCCTATCTCACCTCGGTCGAGAACGTGATGCTGGCGCAGTACTTCCACTCGATGACCGACGAAAAGGAAGCGCGGCAGGCGCTGGAGCGCGTGGGACTGGGCGACCGGGCGGAGCACCTGCCGGCGCAGCTTTCCGGGGGCGAGCAGCAGCGCGTATGCATCGCGCGCGCCCTCATCAATGACCCGCACATCCTAGTGGCCGACGAGCCCACGGGCAGCCTGGACGCGGTCAACGAAGAGATCGTCATGCGAATCCTGCGCGACCTGCACCGCCAGGGACGCACCGTCATCATGGTGACGCACGACCCGGTGGTGGCTCGCCTGGCCGACCGCCGCGTGGACCTGCACCACGGCCGCATCGCCTCTCAGGAAATCTTCGCCATGGCCGACGAGGAGCAGTTCGACGAGGTCCTGGAGGAGATGTGGGTCATCAGCGAGAGCAACGAGCTGGCCGAGGTGGGGCGCATGAGCGTCCCCGGGGCGCTACCCGTTTCCCTGGCCGTGGACAAGATGCGGCAGATGGGATTGGTCACGGTGCACGCGCACCCGCCGCAGCCGCACGGCCACAAGCCGGTGCTCGACCGTTGCCACGACTTCCTGCGGCCGGCGGAGGAGATGCCGGCGGACGGCGACTTCATCGTGGGCTTCACCGAGCGCGGGAAGCAGCGGGCCGCCGACATCATCCGGCGTCACCGCCTGGCCGAGCGCCTGTTCATGGAGACCCTGCACATGCAGGACGAGCAGGAGGTCGAGCAGCAGGCTTGCAAGTTCGAGCACATCCTCTCCCCCGAGGCTACGGAGAAGATTTGCACCTTCCTGGGGCATCCCAAGACCTGCCCGCACGGCAGCCCAATCCCACCCGGCGTGTGCTGCGGAAGCTGAGGGGCCTGCGAAGATTTGCTGGGGTGTAAATCGAGCGGGATCTGGCCGCTAAGGCTGGCGTCTTCAGTAAAGGCTGAACTTCACTTCCACGTTGACCTGGACCGCGACCGCCTGCCCGCCCTTCCTGGCGGGTTCGAACTTCCAGTTGCGGACGGCCTCCATCGCTTTCTCGTCCAGGCCCAGGCCCAGGCTGCGCGCGACGCGGATGCCGTGGGTGCGCCCGTCCGGGCCCACGATGACCGTCAGGATCACCGTGCCCTCGTGCTTAGCTTTGCGGGCTTGTTCGGAGTACTCGGGCTCTGGCGTGTAAAGGCCCCGCGGCGCGGAAACGCCACCGCCGATGCGAAAGACTCCGCCGCCGATGCCGCCGCCCCGGCCCGGGCCCACGCCCGGCCCATCGCCTGAGCCCACGCCCCCACCCGAACCCGAGCCGATGCCGGCGCCCGAGCCGGGGCCGTTCGAGGGCGGTCCGATCTGGGCCACGGGGTCGCCGAAGTTGGGCAGGTTGACCGGCGGCAGCTTCACCTGCGGGGGGATGACCACCGAGGGCTCCACCGCCAGCTTGGGGGCCTCATTGCGGACGATGACCGCAGGCGGGGTGAACTGCTCCATGGCCAGCTTGGGCAGCTTGCCCTTGGGAGCGGCCAGCTTGTCGCGGTCGCCGCCTCCTCCGCCGCCGCCGATGGTGTCTTTCTTCTTGTTGGAGAGCGGGAGGTAGTCGGAAATGTCGGTGGCGACCATCACTACGGCTGCCGGACGCCGCACCTCCGCGGCCTTGCCCGCGCCCAGGTAAAAGCCCACGATGGCCACGGCGATGGTGCCATGCACCAGCAGAGTGCCGGCCCATCCCGACTTGCGATAATCGTAGTCGCCCCAGATCTCGCGAACCGGCACCGGCTTGGACTCCAGCCGAAGGGGCGGCAGTTTTGGGGCAAACAGCAGCTCGCGCAGGTTGTCCGCGAGTGACCGCCACAAGGGCGGATCCACGCGGAACTCACGCACCGGCACGGGACGTGACGTCAGATGCAGGGGCGGTGGCGCCGAGGAGAACAGGCCGCGCAGGCCGCGGGCCAGCGAGCGCCACAAGGGCTCTTCGAGCTGGGGCAGCAGCAGCCCCAAGCCGTCTTCTACTTCCACCTTTACCGGATTCTCCCGGTATGGGTTCTTGTCCAAATCCAGTCTCAGCACTATTCCCTTCCCACTAGAACCGCCACAAGGCCAGAATGCCGGTTTCCGGTTCCCTCGCCTGCTTCCCTAAGAGATGACCGAAGTTCCCTCAAAGTTGCACGGATACACCCCTTCCCGAAGCCGAGGGGCTGGGACCTTCAGTAACCGGTTGGATGCCGTTGGGAGCCTGGGGGTTCCCGAGGAGGGCGTTTTCTTTGGGTCGCGTCTCCCACGTTAGCGCCCAAAACCGGGGCGTCCCGCAGCGCGGGATGGGCACCCTCCCCATGTCGGAAGACCCGGGCCACCCGTCCGTAGCAAGAGAAGAAATCCCCACCCTTGTCGCGCAAGAAGCACGCGCGACAAGGGTGGGGCAACCCCGAGTGAAGGAACTTTTCTCGCCTCCCTTATAATGAAACGGCAGCGGCGTCACGGAGAAGGAATGGGAGCACCCTCGGACCTGAAGGCCACCATCAACCTGCCCAAAACCGGCTTCTCCATGAAGGCCAACCTGCCGC
>CBRAFF010000221.1:0-3544 GCA_967755155.1 uncultured bacterium | reverse complement strand
GGCGTACACGTTCACGATCTCGGTGGGCTTGGGGATGCGGTCGGCGGGTTCCTGGACGAAGCTGTCGGTCTTCACCTCCAGGCAGCCGCCGCAGGCCTGGGAATAGCGCTCGAACTCGCTCTTGATCCATTCGCGCGCCGCCCCGATGCCCCGTCCCTTGGCGATGGAAGCCGGGTCGGCTGCGGAGAGCGTGTTGCGGTTGTGGAAGCCGGCCAGCTTGCGGATGTTGGCCTCGATCTGCGACGCCGACACCCGGCGCACCGCCGCCGCGATCTGCGGATCTGTCCCAACGCTGCGCGCCCGCGCCGGGGGCGCCGCCGGCGCCTGCGCCGCCGCCAATCCGCTCACAAGCAGGACTGCGGCCATCCCCATCCCCGCCTTGTTCACGGGCAACCCCCTTCTCGCTTTTCGCAACAAAATCTTTCTTGCGACTTGACGCTGGCCGAAAGAGCCTCTAAATATAACAGGGTTCCCCGGTGATGGAATCCTTTGCGCAGGAGGAGCCAAGGTGCTTTGTCCCGAGTGTGAATACAGTCTCGACATCGATGCCGAGGAAGTGGACGAGGGCGAGATCGTCTCCTGCCCGGAGTGCGGCACGGACTACGAGGTCATCACCACGCATCCCCTGGAGTTGAAGCGCCTCGCCGCCGACGAAGAGGAAGTAGAGGAGTTGGAGGAAGAAGAGGAAGGCGAGAACGGTGACCGCTCCTAGGGTTCTCCGGGTTCTGCTTCTGGTTTCCGCACTGGCCGGCCTGCTCGCGGCCGAGCCCGCCGCGCCTCCTCGCGACGACCCCAAGAAGCCCTACGCCCTGCTCGCCGGGACGGTGTACGCCCCGGACAGCCGCCCCGCCTACGGCGTCAAGGTGAAGATCCGCCGCGCCGCGGAGAAGAAGGCGCGCTGGGAACTCTACTCCGACCGCCGCGGCGAATTCGCCCAGCGCCTGCCCGCGGGCGCCGCCGACTACGTCGTCTGGGCCGACCTCAAGGGCAAAAAGGGTCAGCCCGTGGTCGAGGTCAAGGTCCACATCGAAAACGACGAACGCGTGGACATCAGCCTGCATCTAGTAGAATAGGATCTCTCCCTCGGAGTACTCCATGAAGAAGCCCCTCGTTGCGGCCGCCACGTTCCTTTTCGCGACTGTTGCTGCCTCCGCCTGGCAGTATCCGGGCGGCACGAGCGGCCCGCCATCGTCCGGGCCGACCATCGGCCTGGGCCGGGGCTCGAGCGAGCCCAAGCGGGAAAAGCCGCCCGAGTTCCGCACCCTCACCGGCGTGGTGATGGACAAGGCGGAGGCGCCGGTCAAAGACGCCGTCGTCTATCTGAAGAACCGCAAGACCAAGAAGCTCCTCACCTACGTCGCCAACGCCGACGGCGCCTACCGCTTTCCCAACCTCTCGCGCCGGGACGACTACGAGGTCTACGCCGAACTCAAGGACCAGAAGAGCCCGGTGAAGACCCTGAGTTCCTTCGACAGCCGCACCAACGCCAAGATCAACCTCTACGTCGAGCCCGGGGATGCGAAGAACGAAGAGAAGAAGGAAGAGCAGGCGGCCAAGCAGGAAACAAAACCGGAAGGGAAGCAGGAAGTGAAACCGGAGGAGAAGAGGAAAGAGAAGCCGGACGAGAAGAAAGACCCGCCCCAATAGCTCCCCCAGTCATGAAAACGGCCGCCCCGCGGGGCGGCCTTCGTATTTCCCGGGCGCTCAGTTCTGCTCGTTGGAGGCGCGCTTCAGCGACATCAGCTCTTCGATGGTCGAGGTGGCGCTGGAGACGGAGGGCTTGCGGGACTCCTTGCTGCGGGACTCTTTGTGGGTCTCTTTGTGGGCTTCGATCTCGGCGCGGCTGGCTTCCTTCTCCGCCAACTGCGTGCTCAGGCCGACCTTCTTCTCCCCGGGATTCATCTTGAGGATCTTGAACTCGCGCTCCGTGCCGGGTTCCAGCTTGAGCGGCGCGCCGCGCTCGTCCTTGGCTTCGGAGTTGTGGCACAGGCCCTCGACGCCCTCGGCGATCTCCACGAACGCGCCGAACGCCGCCACGCGCGAGACCTTGCCCTTCAGCACGTCGCCCACGTGATGCGCGGCGAAGAACGTCTCCCACACATCGGGTTGCAGTTGCTTCACCCCCAGCGACATGCGGCGGGTCTTAGGGTCGATGGCCAGGACGACCGCCTTCACCTTGTCGCCCTTCTTCAGGATCTCCGAGGGATGCTTCACCCGCTTGGTCCAGCTCAGGTCGCTCACGTGCACCAGGCCGTCGATGCCGTCTTCCACTTCGAGGAACGCTCCGAAGTCGGTCAGGTTGCGCACCCGGCCCTCCACCGGCGTGCCCACCGGGTATTTGTCCGCCAGCGTGTCCCAGGGATTGGCGGCCAGCTGCCGCAGCCCCAGCGAGATGCGCCGGTCGGTGGGATTCACGTCCAGCACCTGCGCTTCCACCTGGTCATTCACCTTGACCAGCTTGGAGGGATGCTTGGTGCGCTTGGACCACGACATCTCGCTCACGTGCACCAGGCCTTCGATGCCCTGCTCCAGCTCCAGGAAGCAGCCGTAGTCGGTGATGCTCAGCACGCGTCCCTTCACGTGCGCGCCCACGGGATAGCGGTGCGCCGCGTCCAGCCAGGGATCGGGCGTCAGTTGCTTGAAGCCCAGCGAGACCCGCTGCTTCTCCTTGTCGTACTTCAGGACCTTCACCTGGATCTCGTCGCCCACGTGCACCAGGTCGCGCGGATGCGTCAGCCGGCCCCAGGACATGTCCGTGATGTGCAGCAGGCCGTCCAGTCCGCCCAGGTCCACGAAGGCGCCGTAGTCGGTCAGGTTCTTCACCGTGCCGGTGAGCACCACGCCCTCTTCCAGTTTCTCCAGGGTCTTCGAGCGCTTGGCGCCGACCTCTTCCTCCAGCAACGCCTTGCGCGAGACCACCACGTTGCCGCGCTTGCGGTTCAGCTTGATGACGCGGACTTCCATCTCCTGGCCCAGCAGGCCGTCCAGGTTGCGCACCGGGCGCACGTCCACTTGCGAGCCCGGCAGGAAGGCGCGCACGCCGATCTCCACCGCCAGCCCGCCCTTCACCCGCTCCACCACCTTGCCCTTCATGGGCAGGTTGTCTTTGTGCGCCTTCTCGATGTCTTCCCACACCTTGCGCTTCTGCGCCTTCTCGTGCGAGAGCAGGACGTAGCCTTCCTCGTGCTCGCCGTGGTCGCGCATCACCGGGATCTCGTCGCCCGGCTTCACCCGCACGTTGCCTTCGGCGTCCTGCAACTGCGCGATGGGCACCTGGCCCTCCGACTTCAGGCCCACGTCCACCACCACGAAGTTGGACTTGATCTTGACCACGATGCCGGTCAGCACGCGTTCCTCGGAATGGGCTTCCTTGGCTTCACTCTCCGCCGTGAAGCTCTCGAGCGCCGTGGCGAAGTCTTCGACCGGGGCGGCAGCGTCGGCGGCAGGAGCTGCAGCCTCGGCGGCCGGCGCAGGAGTTTCCTCGGTGGCCGCGGGCGCGGGAGTTTCCTCAGCGGGCGCGGGCGTGATGGCCTCGGCCGCCGGA
>CBRAFF010000220.1:0-3558 GCA_967755155.1 uncultured bacterium | reverse complement strand
TCGAACAGCACATCGGACAACGGCCGCCCGACCGGGCAAGAGCCTGGCAAGGCGCCGGACCGTCTTAAGTTGGAGGACGGTTCCCGGGTAGCGGTGATCGGTGGCGGGCCGGCCGGCTCCTTCTTCAGCTATTTCCTCCTGCAGATGGCCCAGCGCATCGGGGTGAAGTCCGACCTGGACATCTACGAATGGAAGGACTTCGCCTCGCCGGGTCCCCGGGGCTGCAACATGTGCGGGGGGATCATCTCCGAGACCCTGGTGCAGAACCTGACCTCCGAGGGCATCGCGCTTCCGACGTCGGTGGTGCAGAGGAGCCTGGACTCGTACGCCCTGCACATGGACGTGGGGAGTGTGCGCATCGAAACTCCCCGCGGGGAAAAGCGGATCGCGGCAGTGCATCGTGGGGGCGGGCCGCGTGGCATCACCCAGTTGAAGTACGACAGCTTCGACGGCTTCCTGCTGGCGATGGCGGCGAAGCAGGGGGCGCGGATCGTGCCCAGCAAGGTGGAGGGAGTCGCCTGGGAAAACGGACGGCCGCGGGTCAAGCTTCCGGGAGGCGCGCTCCAGACCTACGATCTGCTGGCGGTCGCCTCCGGCGTGAATGCGAACGCAGTGAAGCTGCTGGAAACCCTGGCTCGCCCGGGAGCCTACCAGCCTCCCAAGACCACCAAAGCCTACATCTGCGAGTACTACCTGGGACGGCAGACCATCCGGGTGTACCTGGGCAGCTCGATGCACGTCTTTCTGCTGGACCTGCCGCGGTTGGATTTTGCCGCGCTCATCCCCAAGGGCGACTACGTGACCCTGTGTCTGCTGGGCGACGACATCGACAAGGAGATGGTGGAAGCCTTCCTGAAGTCTCCCCAGGTCAAGGAATGCCTGCCGCCCAACTGGGAGGCCCCGGACGACTTCTGCCATTGCTTTCCCCGCCTGAACGTCGAAGGCGCGGCCCGGCCCTTTGCCGACCGGCTGCTGTTCCTGGGGGATTGCGGGGTGACCCGGCTTTACAAGGACGGCATCGGGGCGGCGTACCGCACGTCGAAGGCCGCGGCGCGCGCGGCGATGTTCGCGGGCCTGAGCCGGCAGGACTTTCGCCGCCACTACCTTCCCGCCTGCCGCAAGATCACGCGCGACAACCAGATCGGCAAGTTCGTGTTCGCGGTGACTCGGCTGATCCAAAAGCTCTCCTGGACCCGCCGCGGCGTGTGGCGCATGGTGGTGAACGAGCAACGTACCGAGGGCGTCAAGAAACGCATGAGCACGGTCCTGTGGGACACCTTTACCGGCAGCGCGCCCTACCGCGAAGTGCTGCTGCTGACGTTGCATCCTTTCTTTGTGGGGCAGTTTCTGCGGCACATTGTGGCCGGGTTCTGGCCCAAGGAGTGGTTGCGAAGAAAAAGGAGGCCGGTCATGATCTCCGCGATCTCGGGAGTGCTGGGCAAGGTCTATCATGAAGGCGACGTCATCGTCCGCCAGGGAGACGTTGGCGACTGCATGTACGTCATCCAGCGCGGCGAGGTGGAAGTCCTGCGGCGGGAAGAGGGCAAGGAATACTGCCTCGGAGTGCTGGGCGCCGAGGATTTCTTTGGAGAGACGGCCCTGTTCAACCAGGAGGTGCGCTGCGCCACGGTGCGCGCGCTCACCGATACCTGGGTGCTCAGCCTGGAAAAGCGCACCTTCCTGCAACGCGCGCACGAGGATCCCTCGCTGGCCTTCCGGCTGCTCGAGGGCATGTCACGCCGTCTGCGGGAAGCGGAGCAAAAGCTGATTCACTCGGCCCCCGTCGGATGACCCTGGCCGGCGGGCTTGCCGGCCAAGGAAAGGAGCGGGCCGCATGAAGGCTGCATTCCTCGAGATCAAGGATTGGGAGCGGGAGTACCTGAAGAAGCGCCTGCCGGAGGTAGAGTGCTTCTTCAGCGAGAAGCAGCTTGCGCCGGAGCTGATGCCCGAACTGCGCGAGTGCGCCGTGCTCTCGCCGTTCATCTACTCCCAGGTCTCGGCGGAGGTGGTGGCCGCGCTACCCTCCTTGAAGCTGGTGGCCACCCGCTCGACCGGCTTCGACCACGTGGATGTGGCGGCCTGCGGCGCCCGCGGCGTGGCCGTGGCCAACGTCCCCTCGTACGGCGAGAACACGGTGGCGGAGCATACCTTCGCACTGATGCTGGCGCTCTCCCGCAAGATCCATCAGTCCTACATGCGGGTCACGCGGGGAGACTTCTCGCTGGACGGCCTGACCGGCTTCGACCTGAAGGAGAAGACGCTGGGCGTGGTGGGGGCGGGGAAGATCGGGCTGCACGTCATCAAGATCGGGCGCGGCTTCGGGATGCGCGTACTCGCCTACGACACCTTCCGCAACTCCTTCCTGCGCGAGCTGATGGGCTTCGAGTACGTGGAGATGGACGAGCTGCTCGCTACCAGCGACATCGTCACGTTGCACATGCCCTACTCGGCCGCGGCCCACCACTTCATGGACCGCGAAAAGTTCCGCAAGATGAAGCGCGGGGCGCTGTTCATCAACACCGCCCGCGGACGCCTGGTGGACACCGAGGCCCTGCTGGAAGCGCTGGAGAGCGGCCAGGTGGGCGGCGCCGGTCTCGACGTGGTGGAAGGCGAAGAGCTCATCCAGGAAGAGGAGCAACTGCTCGACATCAAGACCCAGACGCTGGAAAAACTACAGGCGGTGGTGCGCACCCACGTCCTCTTCCGCCATGAGAACGTCATCTTCACGCCGCACAACGCCTTCAACAGCCGGGAGGCGCTGGAGCGCATCCTGGATACCACCATCGAGAACATCCGCGCCTTCGCCGGCGCGCGTCCCACCAATCTGGTGAAGCCGGCTTCGCCCGCCCTGGTCCGGAGCCCGGGGACTGCCGCCTAGTCCGCGCCGGGTCGCTGCCGGGGGCCGAAATTTACTTGGCCTTGATGCGCACTTCGGGGACTTCCACTTCGTCAATGCCCTTGAAGGAGTAGAGGAGCTTCACCAGGTATTTCGGCGGGTCCGCCGACGTCTGCCGCACGACGACGGCATGGGCGTCCGTCACCGCGGCGTGGAACAGCACCCC
Organism: uncultured bacterium; assembly: GCA_967755155.1. GTDB lineage: Bacteria > Acidobacteriota > Terriglobia > Terriglobales > Acidobacteriaceae > DASYVL01. The sequence goes on along the minus strand of CBRAFF010000220.1, from coordinate 496 downwards.
TTCCACCTGCATGCCGGCAAGATTTACGCTGACGGGCTGGCCGGGCTGGAACATGGGTGTATTCTACCGGCAGCGGCTCGTTTCCAGGCTGGGCCCAGCGCGAAGCGCTTACCGACGGAGGGAAAAACACATGAAGACTCTGTTCTGGATCGGCTTGGTGGTGCTGGTGCTGGGCGTGGCTTCGCTGGTCGTCCCCATCCCGCGGACGGAGAAGGAAGCCGTCAAGGCTGGCCCCATTTCCATGGAAGTTCAGACCAAGCACGACGAAAAGGTTTCCCCCATCATAAGTGCCGTACTGATCCTGGCGGGGGCCGGCCTGATGATCGCCGGGAAGGGGAAGGCCTAGCCGGCCGGCCTCGTCCCACTCACTCGCCCATGACCTTCACGATGACGCGCTTGGCGCGCTGGCCGTCGAACTCGGCGTAGAAGACGCGCTGCCAGGGACCCACGTCGAGCTTGCCGGCGGTGATGGGCACCATGACCTCGTGGTGCACCA
>CBRAFF010000219.1:0-3577 GCA_967755155.1 uncultured bacterium | reverse complement strand
AGGTCCCGGCGCCCGAGCCGGGCATGGACGTGGCGCCCAACCGGACCAACCGGCCCAAGATGTAATTAGGGTTGTCATCGTGAGCCCGCGCTTTTCTCGGGCGAAGGATCTACTCCGTTGCGGTTGAAAGCCCGATCTCGTGCTCAAACGGGGACGGAGTAGGTCCTTCGCTTCGCTCAGGATGACAGTCCTTGTTGAGCGTGTAGGGGTCCTTCGCTCCGCTCGGGACGTAGGGAAAAAAGCTAGCGCAGGACGCCCTGCTGGGCCACGGCGATGTTGTCGCGCGTGGTGTTTTTCACCGCGTACATCATCTCGTCGGCCTGGCGGATGATCTCGTGGGCGCTCTTGGCGTCGTCGGGATAGGAAGCCAGACCCATGCTGGCGCGGATGTTCAGGTTCAGCTCCTCATCCTTGAGCAGGGCACTCTGGCGGAAGACGTCCTGCAGGCGGCGCGCCACCACCAGCCCGGAGTCCTTGCTGGTCTGGGGCAGCAGGATCACGAACTCATCGCCGCCGTAGCGGAAGGCATAGTCGATGAGCCGCAGGTGGATCTTGATCTTGAACCCGATCTCGGCCAGCAGTTTCGACCCCACCAGGTGCCCGTGGGTGTCGTTGACCTGCTTGAAGTGGTCGAGGTCGATGAAGATGATGGAGAACTCGTAGCCGAAGCGCGCGGAGCGGTAGACCTCGCCCTCCAGCGTCTTGTAGAGGTGGCGGGCGTTGTAGAGCCCGGTGCAATCGTCGGTGATGGTGAGTTCCTGGATCTTCTCCACGCCGCGGGCGTTCTCGATGGCGATGGCGGCGTAGTCGCACAGCGCCTGCAGCAGGAACAGCTCGTGGTCGCCGAACTTCTCCATGTTGCAGTTGATGAGTTGGATCACGCCCAGCACGCGCTGCTTGGAGCGCAGCGGCAGGCAGATGATGGAGCGGGTCTGCCACTTGGTCATCTCATCGATGCGCTTGGCGAAGCGCGGGTCGGTGTACACGTCGGGGACGATGAGCGGCTCGCCGTGCTTGGCCACCCAGCCCGCGATGCCTTCGCCCACCTTCAGGCGCAGCGACTTCAGGGTGTCGGAGGCGGGGCCCACCGCGATGGCGAAGTAGAGTTCGTCCTTCTGGTCGTCCACCATCAGCAGCGACCAGGTGTCGGGGCGGAAGAACTCCGCCATCTTCTCCATGATGGTCTGCAGGATGGAATCCAGCTTGAGCGACGACGTGAGCGCTTTGGCCACGTCGTGGAAGATGGCGATCTCCGTCATCTGCCGATTGCGATCGTCGGTAGCGGCGTCAGCCATGGAGAACTGCTTCCCGGCAAATCGGGGAAGAGTCAGGTTGCCGCGTATTATAAGCGGGCGCTTCCCGCAACGGCAACCACCGTTGTGGCCGGAACCGGAGCTGCCAAAGTCGTTGGCGGAGCACGGGTTAGGCCGGGTGCAGGATTGACACTGAGAAGCGGCGAACCTATCATGGCCGCATTTCCCGGCCGGCGGGCCGGGATCCTGCAAGCATCTCCTCCGGAAGCGGCTTCCAAATGGGTTCGTTCGGCGAACGTCTGCAACGCGAGCGCGAGATGCGCGGCATCACGCTCGAAGAGATCGCCGATTCCACCAAGATCGGCACCCGCTCCCTGCGCGCCCTGGAGGAGGAAGCCTTCGACAAGCTTCCCGGCGGCATCTTCAACAAGGGATTCGTCCGCGCCTACGCCCGCTATCTGGGCATCGACGAGGAGCAGGCGGTCACCGACTTCCTGGCCGCCGCCGGCGAATCCGAGCAGCCGCTGCCCAATCCCAATCCCACGGAGAAGATCTCGACCTATCGCTCCAGCAACCGCGGCTGGGCGGCCGGGCTCGCGCTGGTGGTCCTGGCTGCCGGCGGATACGCCGCCTGGAGGCTCAACCTGGGCCCCTTCGCCACTCATGCCGCGCAGCAGAGTCCGCCGCCTGCCGTGCCGCCGCCAGCGGCCGAGCCGCCGCAGACTGGCTCCGCAGATGCGGCCGCCTCTCCCGCCTCCGCGGATCGATCCGGAATGACGGGTTCCGTTGCGGCGCCGGCGGAAGGTTTTGTCCTGCTGGTGCGGGCGAAGGAAGACTCCTGGCTCTCCATCACCGCAGACGGCCGGGTGGTTTGGGAGGGAACGCTGCCGGCGGCGGATACCCAGCAAGTGCGCGCCACCAAGAGCGTGGTCTTGAAGTTGGGCAACGCCGCCGGAGTGGAAGTCTCCTACAACAACACGGTGATGCAGCCGCTTGGGCGCGCCAACGAGGTAAAAACGGTAGTATTCACCCCCGAGGGATTGCAACCCTGAAGAGGAACAGCGCTCCATGCCAAGAATGATCGAGCTCATCCGGCAATCGGCGGTCCCGGCGAACATGATGCGCACCGCGGCCAAGGGGGCGCTGGCGGTACCCGGCGACGAGATGATCGAGATCCTGGTGTTCCTGGCCGGCCACGCCATCTTCGGCGAGCAGGCCCGGATGACGCTGGCCAGTTGGGACGAAAAGTCCGCCATGGCGGTTGCCGCCAATCCGGCGACGCCGTGGGAGGTGCTGGAGTACATGATCGCGCCGGCCAACCTGCGGCCCAAGCTGGTGCCCGCGCTGCTGGAGAATCCCACGGTGCGGGAAGTGCGCCTGCAAGACATGGCGCAGACCGCCTCGCGCGAGCTGGTGGACATGATGCTGGCCAGCGCGCGCGTGCGCAAATCGAAAGACATCCTGCACGCCCTGGGCACCAACCACCACCTGAGCGACCACGAGGCGGCGGAGCTCAAGGCGGCGCTGGCGGCGCTGGGCGAGGACACGACGGAGTTCGAGGCCTTTCAGGAAGCCATGGAAGGCGAGAAGACGCAATACGAGCTCGAGCACGCCGCCGAGATCGCGGCCGAGGAGGGCAAGGCCTTCGAACTGGTGGGCAGCATCCTGGAGGACGACGAGCTGATCGCGGCCGCCTCCGCGGCCGGACTGGCGCCGGCGACACTCGCGCCCGACGCTCCCATGTCGGAAGAAGAGAAGTTCAAGAAGATGCGGGAGGCCGAGTCCAAGAGCCGCGACCGAACGTCCACGCTGCAGAAGATCTCCAAGCTCAAGGTGGGCGACCGCGTCCAACTGGCCATGAAGGGCAGCAAGGACGAGCGCTTCATCCTCATTCGCGACGGCTCCAAGGTGGTTTCCTCGGCGGTGCTGCAGTCGCCCAAGCTCTCCGACGTCGAGGTCGAAACCTTCGCCGGCATGAAGAACGTGCAGGAGAGCGTGCTGCGCGACATCGCGCGCAGCAAGAAGTTCATGAAGAATTACTCGGTGATCCGCTCCCTGGTGAACAATCCCCGCTGCCCGCTCGATATCGGCCTCACTCTGCTGAACCACCTGCTGGTCAACGACCTCAAGACGCTCTCCATGAACAAGAACGTCCCCGACACCCTGCGCAAGTTGGGGCTGAAGAAGTTCAAGGAAAAGACCGCGCCCGCGGGCGGGAAGAAGAGCGAGTGACCGGGTCCCGCGGCCGCGGACTACCGCCCCCGCCCCACCCTCCCATACAATGACAGCGCCATGAAGCCGGCTGCGGCCACCGCCAAGACCGA